>JAJXTA010000152.1 GCA_021784265.1 bacterium
ACGGTCGAGTTTGTCGAGTGCCTGGCCAGTTGCGGCACCGCGCCGGTGATGATGTGCAACGACGAGTTTCACGAGGCCGTCAGCCCCGCCCAGGCGGACGAACTCCTGACCAAGTGCGTCTAGATACCTAGCATGGACACCGTTGATCGCACCATCCAAGAGGCCCTGCGCGCGCGGTTGGCTCAGCTTGAAACCCATTTCAACTCCGACGTCGTCTTCTACTTCGGGGAGATCCACCCCGCTCTGGCCAAAGGTTTCCGTGATTTTGTGGAGACCCTCCGCACGGAGCTCCGCCTGGAGATCAAGGACTACTCCAACGATGCTCCTCTTCGAGCTCTGATCCGCGCGTACAACGATTTGCTGATCGAGTATATCCGTCGCTCCCAATTCAACAAGTTTTTTATGCACAGCCGAAATTTCTTTTAATGGAGGCTACGCCCATGACCATCACACTCGCACTCCAGAAGACCCTCGCCGAGAAGGCCCAGGACTTTGCCGCCGATCCCGACTTCATCCGACTCCAGGAGTTTTACAAGGAGATGAAACGACGAGGCTTGGTCAGAAAGCAGGAGTACTCGCTGCCGCCACTCGACACGGTTGGGCAAACGCTTGACCGGACCCAGCAGGCGGGGGAAGGCGCCGCGCAAGGGCAGGCGTCATGAAGTGCCAGGGACTCATCCCCTCTCGCCAGGCCGGTTCGCATCAGGCTGCGGCGGGTGGCGTTGGCTGCCCGACATGGATTTGAACCATGACAAACAGATCCAGAGTCTGCTGTGCTACCGTTACACCATCGGGCAGTCGGCGCGCCATCACCCTAGGCGTTCGGGCCCGCCAGTCAAGCTCGACCGCACCCGTCGTTCGCGACCATGCCCGCTGAATTTCGCCTCATCCTGAAGCACGCCGATGAGCCGGGTTACACCCCGGACCTGGAGTGCTACCTGCGCCACGACGGCTACGCCGCGTTGAAGAAGGCTGTGGCGCTGGCCCCAAAGACGCTCCCGGACGGCAAGACCCTCCGGCCTCAGGAACAACTCCGCCAGGAAGTCATGAACTCCGGCTTGCGCGGGCGGGGCGGGGCGGGGTTCTCCTGCGGCTTGAAATGGTCGTTTGTGGACCGGCGGAGCGGCAAACCGGTCTATCTGATCTGCAACGCCGACGAGTCGGAGCCGGGCACCTTCAAAGATCGCCAGATCATCCATAAAGACCCCCATCAGCTCCTGGAGGGGATGATCCTCTCCTGCTGGGCCAACGACGTGCACCTGGCCTATATCTACATCCGGGGGGAGATGCCTGGCGGTGCCCGGCTGCTGAACCAGGCCTTGGCGGAGGCCCGCGGCGCCGGCCTGTTGGGCAAGAATGTCCTTGGCACGGGCTACGATCTGGAAATCTACGTCCATCGGGGCGCCGGCGCCTACATCTGCGGGGAAGAGACGGGCCTGATCGAGTCCCTGGAGGGGCGGCGGGCCTATCCCCGCATCAAGCCGCCGTACTTTCCGGCCGTGCTCGGTCTCTATCAGTGTCCGACCATCGTTAACAACGTCGAAACCCTCTGCGCCGTCAAGCACATCGCCCTCATGGGCGGTGCGGCCTACGCCAAACTAGGGACACCCAACAACACGGGCACGCGCATCGTCTCCATCAGCGGCCACGTCAATCGGCCTGGCTACTACGAGGTCGAGGTGGGTAGGGTGACGCTGGGCGAACTGATCCTGGACCCGGCCTTCGGCGGCGGGTTGCGACCCGGGCGCAAGCTCAAGGCGGTCATTCCCGGCGGGTCGTCGGCGAAGGTCTTCAAGGCGGGCGAGCGCTTCAAGATCAAACGCAAAGGCGCCGACGGCAAAGAAACCCTGGTCGAGCTGGACCTGCTGAACTTGCCGTACGACTTCGACACCTTGATCGCGGCGGGCAGCATGTCCGGCTCCGGCGCCCTGATCGTGATGGACGACACCACGGACATCGTCGCCGCCCTGGCGAACATCGCCGAGTTCTACGCCCACGAAAGTTGTGGCCAGTGCACCCCCTGCCGCGAAGGCTCGCTCTGGATGGCCAAGGCGCTGCGGCGGCTGACCAGCGGCCAGGGGCGGCGCGAGGACGCCGAGTATTTGGCCAAGATCGCCGACAACATCCCGGGGGGGCGCACGATCTGCGCCTTTGGCGAGGCCTGCTCCTGGCCGGTGCAGAGTTTCGTGGCGAAGTTCAAAGAGGACTTTGTGGCCCGGGGCGTCGCGGACGAGGAACGCCGTGCCAAAGCGGGCGCGGGGCCGTCCACCACCCTGAAGCTCGCCGCCAGTCCGCAGTCCTAACCCGGCCGCCGCGTGAACACTACCGTCTTCAACCAACCGACCACCCGCTGGGCCCAGGGTCGAACCGCGGGCGCGCTCGTGCGCCCGGCCCAGCGAGTGCCGCTCGCGCGAGGGCGCCGTCGTGCCCAACTTGCCGCCCCTTCCCGATGAGCACGTCCACCGCCGCCCCACCCAAAGCCGGCCCTCCGAGTGTTGAGTCCCTCACGGTGAAGGTCGATGGCCGCGCGATCGTGGTGCCCAAGCTCTCCCCGGATTGGCAGGGCAAGCCCGCGCCGACCACCATGATCCAGGCCTGCGAGGCCGCCGGCGTCACGGTCCCCCACTATTGCTACCACCCCAAATTGCCCGTCGCCGGCAATTGCCGGATGTGTCTGGTGGAATTCGGCACCCCGGCCCTGGGCCCGGACCGCAAACCGATCCTGAACCCGGACGGCACGCTCAAGATCGCCAAGTCGCCCCGCCCGGCCATCGCGTGCGCCACCCCCGTCTCCCCGAACATGGAGATCTACACCACCACCCCAGGGGTGAAACAGATGCGGGAAGGGGTCTTAGAATTCCTGTTGATCAATCATCCGTTGGACTGCCCCATCTGCGACCAAGCCGGCGAGTGCAAGCTCCAGGAATACTCCGTCGAGTACGGCCAGGCGGCCAGCCGCTTCGCCGAGCAGAAGGTCCACAAGCCCAAGCAAGTGGACCTCGGCCCGCGGCTCATCCTCGACGACGAACGCTGCATCCTTTGCTCCCGGTGTATTCGCTTCACCCGCGACATCGTGGGGGACGACGCCTTGGGGTTCGTCAACCGTGGCAGTTACAACACCCTCACCCATTACCCCGGCCGCCCCTTCGACAACAATTACACGCTCAATACCGCCGACATCTGTCCGGTGGGCGCCCTGACGAGCAAAGACTTTCGCTTCCAGATGCGGGTCTGGTTCCTCAGGGAAACCCCGAGCCTCTGCACCAGTTGCGGCACCGGCTGCAACCTCCTCATTGGCTCCCGCGAGGACCGGATTTACCGGTATGTGCCGCGGGAGAATGAGGCCGTGAACGGCTGTTGGATGTGCGACGCCGGGCGGTTGAACTACGGTTGGGTGGGCCGGCGGGATCGGTTGACCGAATGCCGGATGCGCCACCCCAAAGGGGGCTGGCAGGTGACCAACTGGCCGGCGCTGCTGGCCGCCGTGACCGAGAAGCTGGCCCAGGCGGCGCCGGGCTCGGTCGCCCTGATCGCCTCCGCCCGCCAGACCAACGAGGAGCTCTATCTCCTGAGCCGGCTGGCCACCAGGCTGGGCGCCCTGACCGACGCCGTCCCGCGTCCCGGCCAGGCCGATCACCTGCTGGTCTGCGCCGACCGCAACCCCAACAGCACCGGGGCGCGGGTCATGGGGCTGGCGGCCACGCCGCTGGGGGCGAATCTGCCGCGGATTCTTGAGGGCCTGCGGAGCGGCAAGGTCAAAACCCTCGTCGTTTTTGGCGAGGACGTTACGGCCTTGGGCGTCGAACCGGCCCTGTTGGCCCGGTTGGACGCGGTGATCGTCAGCGATATCCTCCCCAGCCCCACGACCGAGCTGGCCCATTACCTCTTGCCCGGCTGCGCCCATGCCGAGAAGCGGGGCACCTTCACCAACGTCAAAGGCCGCGTCCAGAAGTTCATGAAAGCCGTCGAGCCGCGCGGCGACGCCCGCCCGGAGTGGGAAACGTTGACGGAGCTGGCGCGGGGCCTGTGCGGCTTGGGCAACTTCGGCGGGATCGAGGGGCTGTTCAACCAGATGGCGCTGGACATCCCCGCCTTTGAAGGCCTGACCTGGAGTAAACTGGGTGACGGGGGCGCGAACCTCGTCCTCCCTATCCCGCCTCAACCATGAACTGGCTGAATCAGTTGAGCCCGTTGGCGCAGTTGATCCTGCTGAGCGCCGCCAAGGTGGTTGGGGCCATCGCGGTGGTCATGCCCATTGTGGCCTACGCGGTCTATGCCGAGCGCCGCATCGCTTCCTTTATTCAGGACCGCGTCGGCCCGAATCGGGTCGGACCGTTCGGCCTGCTGCAACCGATGGCCGACGGCTTGAAGCTCTTCCTGAAGGAGGATTTCGTCCCCGCCCACGTGCGCAAAGTCTATTTCTGGTTGGCGCCGGCCATTGTCATGATCCCCAGCCTCGTCACCCTCGCGGTGATCCCGTTCGGTTCCCAGCTCGGCCACGAGAAGATGGTCATCGCCGACCTGAACGTGGGGATCCTTTACACCTTCGGCATCGTCTCGCTCGGGGTGTATGGGATCGTGTTGGCGGGGTACGCGGCCAACTCGAAGTACCCGTTCCTGGGCGGGCTCCGCTCCAGCGCCCAGATGATCTCCTACGAGGTGGCGATGGGGATGTCGGTCATCCCGGTCTTCCTCATCATTGGCGACTTGAACCTGAGCGCCGTGGTGTCTCACCAAGCCGAGCACGGTTGGCTGGTCTGCTATGCGCCGGTGTCCTTTGGCATCTTTCTCGCCGCCGCCTTTGCCGAGACCAACCGGCTGCCCTTCGACCTGCCCGAGGCGGAGCAAGAGCTGGCCGGTGGTTACAACATCGAATACAGCTCGATGAAGTTCGGCTTGTTCTTCATGGGTGAGTACGCCAACATGGTGGCCGCCTCGGCCATGATGGTGACGCTCTTTTTTGGCGGCTGGACCTTGCCGGTGGCCGGGCTTGATCGACCGGCGACCACCCTCGCGCTGGGCTTGGCGCAGATTGCCATCTTCGTAGCCAAACTCCTGGTCTTCATGGGCTTGTTCATCTGGGTGCGTTGGATGTGGCCGCGGTTTCGCTACGACCAGTTGATGGACCTGGGCTGGAAACGCTTCGTGCCGCTGGCCCTGGCCAACATCGTTGTCACCGCCCTGGTCCTTTGGTGGCGTGCCTGATGAACTCGTTACGCTCCGCCAACCCGCGCCGGCCCAGCGCCCGGCGCCCACGCCCCGCGTGGACCTACTCCCAGCCCGGCCTATGATCATCCCGCGCCGACCGCTTTCGCTCTGGGAACGGCTCTATTTGCCGGCCGTGTGGGGTGGCTTCAAGATCACCCTCCGCCACTTCTTCAAAAAGAAGGTCACGATGCAGTACCCGGAGGAGCGTTGGACGGTGCCCGCCGGTTACCGGGGCGCCCCGTACCTCGTGCGCGACCAGGACGGCCGCACCAAGTGTGTCTCCTGCCAGCTTTGCGAGTTCATTTGCCCGCCCAAGGCCATCCGGATCACCCCGCCCGGTCCCCAGCCCAACCCGGGCGTGGGCAACGTGGAGAAGCTGCCCCAGGAATTTGAGATCAATATGCTCCGCTGCATCTTCTGCGGCTACTGCCAGGAGGTTTGCCCGGAAGAAGCCATTTTCCTCATGAAAGACTATTCCCTGAGCGGGCACTCCCGCGCGGAGATGATCTACGACAAGGAACGCCTGCTGGCGCTGGGGGGCACCCACCAGGATCAGCATCAGAAATGGAAACAGAAGGCGCGCGAAGCCGCGGCGCAGGGGATCGCCCCGGCCCCGGAGGCCACGCCGTGACGCAACCGGCATGATTCCCGATCTGGCGTTTTATCTCCTGGCGGCCCTGACGCTGCTGTGCGGGTTCCTGGTTGTGGCCAACCCGTTGAGTCGCAATCCGGTGACCAGCGCGATGTTCCTGGTCTTGACCATCGCCTCGCTGGCGGGCCTCTTCGTTCTGCTGCGCGCCTTCTTCCTGGCCGCGGTCCAGGTGCTGGTCTATGCCGGGGCGGTGATGGTGCTGTTCCTCTTCGTCATCATGCTCCTGGATTTGGGCGCCGAGGAACGCCGCGCCATCAAGCGGCTGGGCCTGCTGGCCGGCGGGGTGAGCGTGGCGGCGCTGGCCGTCCTGGTCCGCACCGCCATTCATGAGTCGCCCCGCGCTCTGCCGCCGGCCGGGCCGCCGTTGGAAGGCGCGACCGGTTCGCTGGGCGAGCTCTTGTTCCGCCAGTATCTGTTGCCCTTCGAGATCGTCTCGGTGCTCCTCCTGGTGGCGATGGTGGGGGTAATCCTCTTGAGCAAAAAGGACCTGAAATGACCGGCGCCCACGTCGGCCTCGAACAGTACCTGGTGGTCAGCGCGCTGCTCTTCAGCCTCGGGTTGTTGGGCGTCATCGCCCGCCGCAACCTGCTGGTGATCTACATGTCGCTGGAGCTGATGCTCAACGCCGCCAACCTCGCTTTGGTGGCCTGTTCCAGTTTCCACCACAACCTCGCGGGGCAGGTCCTGGTCTTCTTCATCATCACCGTCGCCGCCGCCGAGGTCGCGGTCGGGTTGGCCCTCATCGTCGCCCTGTACCGCCTCCGGCCCACCACCCACGTCGAGGACCTGACCTCGCTCAAGCTGTAGGCCCTCCCGCATGCGCCTCGATTCCGCCCTCTCGTGGACCTTGTTACTGCTGCCGTTGGCGGCCGCGGCGGGCATCACTCTGTTCACCCTCAAGGA
>JAJXTA010000153.1 GCA_021784265.1 bacterium
CAGCGCTGTTGCCCCAGCGTGTCGCGCCACCAAGCGACGGTCCCCCACACGGCCACCGTCAGCATGCCGATCCCCAGGAGGACCATGGCATGGTAGGTTTGGAAGACGAAGTTCACCGGCGGCCGGTCGGCCGGTGGAACCTGGTCCAACCCGGCGACCGGTTGGCGGGCGTCGGCGTGCACCAACCAACTGAGCAATCCAGGTATCCCGACACCGCCGCGCACCACCGCGTGCGTCTCATCGGCCCATCCCCAGAGGTAAGCGGGCGCCTGGGGCATGGTGGCGTAAAGGCCCTCGAAGGCCGCCAACTTAGCGGGCTGCATCCTCGCCACCCCGCGCGCGCTCCAGTGACCGCTCAGCACTTGGAAGAGCGCGGCCGCCAGCCCCACCATCAGGCCGACCTTCAGTGAAGTCTGGGCGAACATCCGATGCTGGTCCCGCAGGAGGTAAAACGCGCTCACGCTCACCACCAGGAACGCCCCCGCCAGCCACGCTCCCCCCAGCACGTGGCAAAGACGGTCGATCGTGGACGGGTTGAAGACCATGGCCCAGAAATCCGTGATCTCGGCCCGCGTCTGCAACCCCTCGCCCACCAAATGGTAGCCCGCCGGCGTCTGTTGCCAGGAGTTGGCCACGACGATCCAGATCGCGCTGAAATGTGCCCCCAGACAGACCATGCAGGTCGCCAGGTAATGCACGGCCCGCGGGACCCGCTCCCAACCGAAGAGCAGCACTCCCAGGAAGCCCGACTCGAGGAAGAAGGCAAAAACCCCTTCCGCTGCCAGCGCGCTGCCGAAGACATCCCCGACGAACCGGGAGTAGGTGGCCCAGTTGGTGCCGAACTCGAACTCCATCACGATCCCGGTGGCTACTCCCATGGCGAAGGTCAGGGCGAACACCCTGGTCCAGAACCGCGCCATCTGGTGGTAGAGCGGGTTGCCGGTTTTGAGCCATAGCCCGCCCACGACCACCAGGATCACTCCCAAGCCAATGCTCAGCGGAGGATACAAATAATGAAACGCGATGGTGACAGCGAATTGAATTCGTGCCAGCGATAAGACATCCATACCGGGCGCACTATTCACTTCGCGCCCGGACCGGTCAAGCGGCCTGGGCAACGAGGGCGCGCCAGCCCTTGGTCGCCGCCGCGCCGGCTGGCGTCGCGCGAGGGCGGCGGCCCGCGGCCAGTCGGCCAAGCGACCGTTGCGGCTGGGGGGCGAACCACCTGGCTGGGATCGCCCTGCGCGGGGATGGGCTGGCGGAGGGGGGGAAGACCCGGGCTCAGCGGGCGGTGGTGGCGCCCGAACGGTCAAAGAAATGGTTGGCATCAGTTGTTTTAGCCGACACTATGGGGCTGTTTGTCCGATGATCGTTGCATGAACACCGTGGTCGCACCGTCTGCCCCCAGCTCGGCCCCGTCCGCCGCGCCGGCCGCAGCGGGCGTGGATTTTTCCCGCCCGGTTTCGCGACCGCGCAAGGGCCGCCTGAAGCTCATCAGGGAGGTCCTGGATCACGGCGGGCCCGGGTACCTGCAGTTCGCCATCACCAACATTTGCAACGCCAAGTGCGACTTCTGCGGCTTCGCGGTGGATCGGTTTGATCCGCGCCAGCGCCGGAGCGTCACCTTGGCGGAGGCGCGGGACGTCATCGACATCTGCGTCAAGAACCACATCGGCTACCTCCTCTTTGTCGGGGGCGAACCCCTGGTACACAAGGACCTGCGGGCCATGACCCGGTACGCCGCCGAGCGTGGGGTGCATCCGATGGTCTGCACCAACGGTTCGCTTTGGACCGAGGCGAACATGCGGGAGCTGGCCAGCGATGGGCTGAGCAGCGTCATCATGTCCATCGACGCCACCGAGGTGGCGAAGCACGAGAAGAACCGGGGGTTGCCCGAGGTCTGCCGGAAGATCCAGCGGGCCAACGAGGTCTTCGGTCAGTTGGGCATCCAAACCACCGCCAGCGTTACCGCCAGCAAGCTGATCGACGATTATGACAAGCTGCCCCCGTTCCTCACCGCCCTGGGGTTTCGGAGCTGCACGTTCAGCTATCCTCTGACCACCCTCGGCTCCAGTTACCTGAGCTTCAGCGACTCCAGCTTGGTGAGCTATCAGCCCGAGGAACTGATCGCGGTGTTCGAGAAGATCAAGGAAATGAAACATCGGAGCGGCTTCCCGGTGGTGAATCCCACGGCCTCGCTCACCGAGATGCAGCGCCATCTGCGGGGCGAGGCGGAACAGTTTGGCTGCCTGGGTGGGCACAAGTATTTCTATCTGGATTGGCGGCTGAACCTTTACCGGTGCCACTTCTGGGAGACCCCCATGTGCAGCATCTACGAGTTCGATGCCTCGAAGCTCATCCGCGATGGCTGCACGCGGTGCATGATCGATTGTTACCGCGATCCGAGCGTGCTGCAGGCGGTCGCCATCAACGCCAGCGACGCCTGGCACCACCTCAAGAAGGGGCGGCTCGCCGCCGCTGCCGGCAGGATTTTCGACCGCCGTAACCTCACCTCCCTGCGGGCTGTGTGGGAGGATCGTAAGTGGATTGGCGGGGTGTGAGCCGCTGCCGGTGAACCGTTTGGTTCATGCCGGGGGACGTGTCTGACGCCCGCCGGGATCGCCTGGAGAACGCGTATGAGACAAAAGCTCTTGCCGGAGATCGAGACCTTTCTGGGGCGTCAGCCCCTCCCGCTGTTCATTGGGGGCGCCTGGGGCCCCGCCGAGCGGGGTGGGCACTTCGAGGTGCGCGATCCCGGGGAGGGCCAACTCCTCGGGCGCGTTGCAGCGGGGGAGGCCGTGGACGTGGATCGCGCCGTGCGTGCGGCCCAGACGGCGTTTCGGAGCGCCCCTTGGGCGCGGTTGCCCGCGAACGACCGTGCCGTGATCCTGCATCGGCTGGCCGATCTCCTGGACCGGCACCGCGCCGCGCTGGCCCAATTGGAATCGCTGGACGTGGGTAAACCCCTGGCGCAAGCCGCGGGGTTCGACATCCCTAACGTGGCGCAGACGCTTCGGTACTATGCGGATTTGGCGGTGCGGACGCGCGCGCGGGAGCCGATCGCGGTCCCAGGGTTCGAGGCCCACACCTTGCGCGTGCCCTACGGGGTCTGCGCCTTCATCTTTCCGTGGAATTTCCCCCTGCTCCTGGTGGGCTGGGGCATCGCGCCGGCCCTGGCGGCTGGCAACACCGTGGTCATCAAGCCGGCGGAGGACACCCCCCTGTCCACGCTCTATTTCTGCCAGTTGGCTGAAGCCGCCGGGGTGCCCCCGGGGGTGGTGAACGTGGTCACGGGCTTGGGCGAGACGGCGGGGGCGGCGCTGGCGGCCCATCCGGGCATCCAACGCCTCTCCTTCACCGGCTCGCCGGAGGTGGGACGGCTGATCGGCGCGAGCTGCGGGCGCAATCTGGTGCCGGTCAAGCTCGAGCTGGGGGGCAAGGGCGCGGCCGTGCTCTTTGAGGACGCCGAGGTGGAAACCGCCGCCCAGGCGTTGGCGGGCGCCATCACCCTCAACACCGGTCAAGTCTGTTGCACCGCCACTCGCTGGCTGGTCCAGCGGAAGATTTGGGACCGGTTTCTCGAGCAGGCCCTTCATCATCTCCAGGCCATCCGCATCGGCCACGGCCTCGACCCCGAGAGCCAAATGGGGCCGGTGGTCAGCGAAAAACAGCGCCAACGGGTGCTGGGCTACGTGCAAAAAGGGGAGCAGGCGGGGGCGCGTTTGCTCTTGGCGGGCGGTCCGGCCACGGTGCCGGGGCATGAAGGCGGTTACTACGTCAAACCCGCCCTGCTCACCGGCGGGCCGGACAACATCTCCGCCCGCGAGGAGATCTTCGGGCCGGTGGCGTACCTGCTGCCGTTCGAAAGCGAAGCGGAAGCCATCGCGCTGGTGAACCGCTCACAGTACGGCTTGGCGAACAGCGTGTGGAGTGCCGACCTGGGCCGGGCGAACCGCGTCGCGGAGGCGCTGGTGGCGGGCAATAGCTGGATCAACGCCCATAACCTCTTCGCGCACGGCATCCCGTATGCCGGCTGCAACCTGAGCGGGCTCGGCGGTGGAGTGCTGGGCCCGGAGACATTGCTGGACTACTTGCGAGCGCAGTCTGTTGTCCGGCCGCGGAGCTAAAACGACGCTGACAGTGATTTCAGTTACGCCCCCCCTTATGACGACCCAAACCTCCCGCCGCTCCTTCCTCCGCCGCTCCGCTCTCGCCGGCACTGGCCTCCTCATTCTGGGCAACAGCAAGCGCGCCTTTACCTACGCTGCCAACGACCAGCTTAACGTCGCTGGGGTCGGTGTTGGGGGGCAGGGCCGCTGGGATTTGGACAACATCGCTGGCGCGGGCGCGAACATCGTCGGTCTCTGCGACGCCGACTTGGCCCGGGCGGGAGACGTCTTCAAGAAATACCCCGCCGCCAAGCCGTTCCGCGACTTCCGCCGGATGTTCGAGGCGCTGGAGAAGGAGATTGACGCCGTCTTGGTGGCGACACCCGACCACACGCACGCGGTAGCGGCGGTGGCGGCCATGCGTCGCGGCAAGCATGTCTATTGCGAGAAACCGCTGGCCCGGACGGTTCATGAAGCCCGGGTCATGCGCCAGACCGCGGCGCGGCAACGGGTGGTGACCCAAATGGGCAACCAAGGGTCGGCTTCCGCCGCCCTGCGGCGGGCGGTGGAGCTCATCTGGGGTGGGGTGATTGGCGAGGTCCGCGAGGCCCACGTCTGGTTTGACGGGGGCAACGGTCCCATGAAACTGCCCACGGACAGCCCACCGGCGCCCCCCACATTGGACTGGGACCTGTGGCTGGGGCCGGCGACGTGGCGTGCCTACAACCCCTGCTATCTCCCAGCCAGTTGGCGAGGGTGGCGTGCCTTTGGCAGCGGGATCGTGGGAGACTTCGGCTGTCACACCGCCAACATCATGTTCCGGGCGCTGCACTTGGAGCAGCTCTGGAACCCGCCTCCAGGCCAAGCGGCCCGGCGCATCGTCATCCGAGTCCAGGCCCAGCCGTCGGAAGTGGACCCGGAGGGTTACCCGCGCTCGTCGCGGACGGTGTTTGAGTTGCCCGCCCGCGGCGAGCTGCCGCCGGTCAAGCTCACTCTCTATGCCAAAGAACAGCCCCCGGCGGAAGTCATGCTCGGCTATCCCATGGCCAAGTGGGGTGACCTCCTTGTCGGCGCCAAGGGTTCCCTCTTCTCCTCGGACCCATGGAACACCAATTACGTGCTGCTCCCCGAGAGCAAGTTCGACAACTTTCATGGCGGGCCGCCGGAAACGTTGCCGCGCAGCCCTGGGCATCACCGGGAGTGGGTCGAGGCCTGCAAGGGCCGGGGCGCGACGTTCTCCAGCTTCGCCATCGGCGGCCCGCTGACCGAGTTGATGCAATTGGCTAATGCCGCGTCGCTAATCGAGGGACCGCTGGAGTACGACACCCTCCGCGGGCGCATCCTCAACTCCCCCGCCGGCAACCGCCTGCTCCACCGCCGCTACCGGTCCGGCTGGACGCTCTAGGGGCCACCCGGCGGGGTGACCCGGGCCGACGCGGGCCGCCGCCGTTGCGCGGGGAAACGGTGTGGCCCTGGGCGAAGCTTGGGGGCCGAGGGGCGGCGAGCCGTCGTGGCTTCGGGCTGCAAGCGTCCCTTCGGGGGTGGGTGGCGGGGCTTGAACATGACGGATTCTCCGCTTGGTTTGTTGGGCGAGGTCATGCTAATCTTCGCCCAGATCAGCCGCGCTTTATGAAACGATTTCGAACAATCGCCTTCGGCCTTTGCACCCTGGTTGCGGTTTGCTGCGTCTCGGCCCCACAGCCAGCGGCCTCCTCCCCACCGCAGGAGGCGCTCAGCGCCGCCATCCGGCAGGTGGCAGACCTTGTTGAACCCGCCCCCGGTGCGGCGCCGCGCACCCTGGCCGCCACGGTCCGGATCCTCGAGGCCGTGGGGCTGGGCGACGGGCTGGCGGGGCGGACGATCGAGCTGGCGATGCAGGCCCCGGATCACCTGCGCCTGGCCGCCGAGGTCGAGGGGCGGCCCCTGGTGCTGGGCCGGAACGGCCCGCAACTCTGGATCCAGGCCCCTGCCGCTCACTTCGGGCTGATCGGCTCCCCGGAGGTGCCGCGTTTTGCCTCGGCCCCAGACCAGAAGGACGGCACCCAATTGCCGCCGCTCAGACTCCCGCTGCCCAAGGAGCAGTTTCTCCTCTTGCCCCTGTTGCTGCAGACCGAAGAGCTACCGTCGGCCACGGTGGATGGCCAACGGTGTCGGGTCTTGCGCGCGACGCCCCAACCGCAGGCCATCGACGCCCTGCACCTGCCCAAAGGCGAGCTGACGCTCTGGGTGCGGGAGACCGACTCGTTCCCGGTTCGGCTGGGGTGGGCCGACGGGCGAGGGGTGAAGGCGCAGCTCGAGTTGGACCACCTTCAGCTTACCAGCCCCTGGCCCGCTCAACGCTGGCAGTTCCCGGCGGGTCCGGAGAACAAGGTCGAGACGGTGGCGCTCTCTTATCTGAGCCGGTTCGTTCCCGCCGCCCTTTCCTTGCTCCAGCAAGACATCCCGACGCTGGGACCGGCCACAGGCGAACACAAACTCCTGGCGAGTGAAGGTCAGGGCCGGCTGGAAGACTTCGACGGGACGAAGGTGCTCTTTCTGAAGGGGTCGCCGGAGGAGATGGGGCGGCAACAGGGGGTGTTACTCCGCCGGGAGATACGGGAGCTGGTCACTCGCCTGCTTTACGGGGTGGGTGTGGGCAGCTCGTTCGAGACCG
>JAJXTA010000154.1 GCA_021784265.1 bacterium
CTGATCCGCGTTTCGGCTATGGGCGGTAACCAGTTGGGCATGGCGGCGCTGCTTGGCGCGGTGTTGATCCAGTGGCTGGGTCTGGAGGCGGGGCAGGCCGCCGAGGCCCTCTTGCGCCTGGTCCGCGTCCCGCCCACCAACGTTAATTTGGTCCAGAACGGCGATTTCCACGAGGTGACCGCGGGGACGCCGGTGGCGTGGCATGCCGCCCCAAGCGGGTTTGGCTTGGCGCTCGGGGAGGGCCGCCGCGGTGGTCCGGCGGTGGTGTGTCAGAACCCGGCCACCGAGGGATGGTTTGGGGTCAGCCAGACCGTCGCCTTGGACCGCACCAACGCGGCTCCGTTGGTTGTGCGGGGCTGGAGCAAAGCGGAGGGGGTCAGCGGCGGCACCGACAACGGCTACGCGTTGTATGTGGACCTGATCTATGCGGACGGTACTTTCTTGTGGGGGCAGACCGCAGACTTCCATTGCGGCACCCACGACTGGGAGCGGCGGGAAACGATCATCTTGCCCGAGAAGCCGGTGAAGTCGCTGACGTTGTATTGCCTGTTCCGGGGCCACACGGGCAAGGTTTGGTTCGACGACATCGAGTTGACCGAGGTCCAGGCCCAGGGGGATGCCGTGGTGTTTCAGGGCGTGCCGGTGCAAGTGGCCCCGCCCGCGAGGCACCCGCGAGGCAAGGTGGTCGGGTTCGCCACGCGCGATGGTCTGCGCCTGGGCCTGCGCGATGCCGCCGTCAGCAGCGTGCAGGTCGAGGGGACGGAATTGGCCGTGTCAGCGCCGGGCGGCTTCCTGGTGCGGGACGTGGATGCCGATTCGGACTGGTATGGCTTCACGGCCGGGTGGTGTCCAGAGTTGGGCCTGAAGCTGGCCGCCCGGGTGACGCCCCAAGCCGATTGCCTGCGCGTGCAGGGGCGCTTGTCCAATCTGCGGGGTGGCGATCGGGCGGTGACCTTGATCTTCGCGTTGCCCGTGGACCTGCCGGGCGGGTGGTGGGGGGACGATCTGCGCCGGAGCCGCACCCTAGGGGGACGGGGTGAGTTCAGCAACGTGACGACGGTTCGCTGCGGGGCCACCGGCACCATGTCCCTGTACCCGGTGGGGGCGGTGTGGAACTCGCGCGCGGGTTTGGCCCTCGGGCTGGATATGAACCAACCGGCCCAGTACCGGTTCGCCTACCACGCCGGCACGCATCAGTTGTTGCTCGCCTACGATTATGGTCTGGTCCCGGAGCCGGCCCGCTTTCCGGGGGCGGCGGAGTTCAGTTTCGTGGTGTTCCGCTTCGCGCCGCGCTGGGGATTCCGGGCGGCGTGGGAGAAATTCATGCGGGTGTTTCCGGAGGACTTTCGGGTCCGGTCCAAAGACCAGGGGATTTGGATGCCGTTCACCGATGTGAGCACGGTGCAAGGTTGGGAGGATTTCGGTTTCAAGTATCACGAAGGCAACAACAACGTGGTCTGGGACGACGCGCATGGCATCCTGAGCTTTCGGTACACCGAACCGATGACGTGGTGGATGCCTCTGCCCAAAGGGGCGCCCCGGCGCCTGCCCGAGGCCGTGCGGCGGCGGGATGAACTGGCGCACGACGGCCCGCCGGCGAGCCGGTCGATGGCTCAGGCGGCCCAGGCGGCGGCGATGACCGACGAGACCGGCCAGCCGGCGGTCTTGTTCCGCGACACCCCGTGGTGCGATGGGGCGGTGTGGAGCTTGAATCCTAACCCGGACCTGCCGGCCACACCCAACGCCGCCACCGTCCATTGGAACGACACCATCCAGGACCAGCTCTACGGGCTGGACACCCCGGGCCAGTTGGACGGGGAGTACCTCGATTCCCTCGAGGGGTACGTCACCGCCGACCTCAATTTCAATCGCGCCCAGTTCGGTTGGACGTCCGTGCCGCTCACCTTCACCACGGATACGCATCGGCCGGCGTTGTTCAAGGGGTTGGCGGTGTTCGAGTTCACGCGCTGGTTAGCCGCCGACGTGCATCGGCTCGACAAGCTGATGTTCGCCAACGGTGTCCCCTACCGGTTCTCGTTCCTCTGTCCCTCGCTGGACGTCCTGGGCACCGAGACCGATTGGCTCCGCGACGGCCGGTTCCAGCCGGTCCCCGACAGCCAGCTTTGCCTCTGGCGCACGCTGGCCGGGGCCAAGCCCTACCTGCTGCTGATGAACACCGACTTCGCCGTCTTCGGCCCCGAGGAGGTCGAGCGCTATTTCGCGTACAGCCTCTTTTACGGCATGTTCCCCTCGATGTTCAGCCACAACGCCGCCGACAACCCGTACTGGCGAAACCCCGCCTGGTACAACCGGGACCGGGTCCTCTTCAAACGGTACCAGCCCCTGATCAAACAGGTGGCCGAGGCCGGGTGGCGGCCGGAGACCGGCGCGGAGAGTGACAACCCCCAGGTTTGGTTGGAACGCTTTGGTCCGACGCCGGGCGGGGTGGTGTACCTCACCGCCTTCAACGCCACAGCCCAGCGGCAACCTGCGCGGGTGCGAGTGGATGCGGCGACCGAGGGGTTGGCGGGCCGGTGGGACGCCCGCGAGCTCCTGACGGGCCAGCACCTCCGCCCCGCCGAGGCCGGCTGGGGGGTGACGCTCGAACCGCACCGCGCCGCCGTGTTCCGCCTCCGCCCTTTGCCTTGACGCCCGTGCCGTGGCCGGTAAGGTGGCAAGACCGGCAGGTTAAGAGCGTTGGCAGTGCTGACCGGCCCACCGGCGACAGTAACACTTATTACAGAAAGCAGAGACGAATGAAGCTACGAAACCTGACGGTGCTGAGCCTGGGCATGGGGGCGACCCTCTGGGCCGCCGACCCCGCCGCCACCCTCAAGACCGACACCGACAAGGCCAGCTACGCCATCGGCATGGATATCGGCAAGACTTTCAAGAAACAGGGCGTGGACATCAACCCCGACGTCCTGCTCCAAGGGCTGAAGGCCAGCCTCGGTGGCGGCGCCACTCTCCTGACCGAAGCCGAGGCCAAGGAGGCCCTGGTCAAACTGAATCAAGTGATGAGCGGCAAGCACGAAACCCTGATGAAGGAGCAGGCGGCCAAGAATCAGACGGAAGGCGACGCCTTCTTGGCGGCCAACAAACTCAAGGAGGGCGTCAGGACCCTCCCCAGCGGGCTCCAGTACAAAGTGATCTCCGCCGGTAACGGGAAGCTGCCCAAGATCACCGATACGGTCAAAACCAACTACCGGGGCACGCTGTTGGACGGCACCGAGTTCGACAGTTCCTACAAGCGGAATCAGCCGGCCACGTTTCCGGTCAACCGGGTCATCCCCGGCTGGACGGAGGCCCTGCAGCTCATGCCGGTGGGGTCCAAGTGGCAGTTGTATGTCCCCTCGAACCTGGCGTACGGGGAGCATGGGGCGGGAGGCGTCATCGGGCCCAATGCCACCTTGATCTTCGAGATCGAGCTGCTGGGCATCGAGGACAGCGCGCCCGCCGGGCAGAACTAAGGCCCCCGAGATGGGCTTGCCCGCCGGGCCGGGCCTGTTAGGCTGCGGCATGGCCTCCGCACGCAGCGCCCGCTCCGGCAGTCTTCGGCCAGCTTTGCTCTGGTTGGTGGTGCTGGTCCTTGCGCTGGGGGTAACCCTCAGCCTCCGCTTTGGCGCCGTGGGCCGGGAGCCGGAGTTCGTGCGCGTGATGAACACGGGCAAGAACTACTACGACCAAGGCGAAGCCACCAAAGCCATTCCACTGTTCCGGCGCGCCGTCGAGCTGGAGCCTGGCCGGCCGGAGGCGCATCTCAATCTGGCCAACGCCTACCTGTTGGCCAATGAACCCGAGCGCGCCCTCTCGGAGGCCCAGCGGGCGCTCGAGTTCGACGCGAATTCGGCCGCCGCGCTTTATGTGGCTGGCTGCGCCCACCTCCGGTTGCGCCAGTTCGAGGCGGCGCTGAAGAGCCTGCAACTGGCCCACGACCTGGACGCCACGGTGCCGGCGGTGAGCTACCAACTGGGGCGCGCCCACGAGGCCCTCGGGCACCTGGAGGAGGCCATCGCGGCCTTTCGGGAGGCGGTCCAACTGGACCCGCGCCACCCGGTGGCCCATTACGCGCTGAGCCAGGCGTTGAGCCGCGCCGAGCGCAAGGAGGAAGCGATGAAGGAGATCGAGGCCCACGAGAAGATCAAGGCGGCCAACCCCGCCGGGCTCTCGAATCCCGCCACGCTCGAGCGGTGCAAGTACACCGAGGCCCGCGCCCCTCGCCAGCTCGAGAAGCCCGATCCGCGGGGCATCTCCGTGACCTTCGTGGACGCGACGGGGCCGGCGTTTGGGTCCGCAGCCAGCCACTACCAAGGGCCGGTGGGCGTCCTCGATTACGACCACGACAATCGCAACAGTCTCTTCGTGGCCGAGGGCACCAACGGGTTCCGGCTCCTGGACAACCAGGGGGGCGTTTTCACCCCCTTGGGACCGTTACGCCCGGCGGGGGGCGCGCCGTACCGGCAGTGTCTGGTGGGGGACTTGAACAACGATCACTTCGAGGATGTGGTGGTGCTCGGAGAAACCGCGTCGCATGCCTACCGGTTCGCCACCAACGGGGTGTTCCGCGAGGTGACCGCCTCGGCCGGGTTGAAGAGCTTGAAGGCGGTCTCGGGGGCGTTGTTGGACCTGGACTTCACCGGCAAGCTGGATTTGCTGGCCGTGCTCCCGGGCGGCCAGGGCCTGCGGGTGCTGCGGAATTTGGGCAACCTCTATTTCAAGGATATCACCATTACCTCCGGGGTGCCGGCCCACCTGACCGGGGCGCGGCAGGTCGTCATTGACGACTGGAACAACGATGATCTGATGGATGTGATCGTGGGGCGGGAGGGGGCGGGGCCGGAGTTGTTGGTGAAGGAGCGGGGCGGTGGGTTGGCGCCTACGAACCTGCCCCCGGGCCGGCTGGCCGGCGCGGTCATTGCCCTGGGCGATGTGAACAATGACTCTCGCCCGGACCTGCTGGTCGGTACCCCGGACCATGTGGATCTGCTGCTGGGCGGTGTCAACCAGTTCGTGCGGCTGCCGGTGGCCGTGCCCCAATTACGGAGCCTGACCCTGGTGGATTACGATAACGACGGCTGGCTGGACCTCCTGGCCGCCGGGCGGGGCGTGCAGATGTGGCGCAACCTGGGGGACGGGAAGTTCAAGAACGTCACCCACGAGCTGGGCTTGGACGCGCTGGCCGACGCCGTGGTGGAATCGGTTGCCGCGGCGGATTTCGATGGGGATGGCGACACGGACCTCCTGCTCTGCCTCCAGGGCCAGGGGCTCCGGCTGTGGCGCAACGATGGCGGCAACCGCAATCACCAGCTCAAGCTCCGCTTGTGGGGCAATCGCTCCAACGCCAGCGGTTTAGGCATCCGCGTCGAGGCCGCCATGGGCGGGTTCCACGTCTTTCGCACGGTCTCCACCCTGCCGGTCGAGATCGGGGTGGGCGCCCATACCACGGTGGACTCGCTCACGGCCCGGTGGGTGAACTTGGCCTTCAGCTTCGTCGATGTGAAGCCGGACCCGCGGACGGCCCTGGTGGTGACCGAACCGGTGCTGCCGGAGGGTTCCTGTCCCTATCTCTACGCCTGGGACGGCACCCACTTCCGCTTCGTGTCTGACATCCTCGGCTCCGCCCCGCTGGGGTTGCGGATCACCGACTCGCTCTTCACCGACGCCGACCCCCGGGAATACGTCTGGATCGGCGACGCGCGCCGGTTTGTGCCCCGCGCGGGGGCCTACGAGCTCCGCGTCACCGAGGAACTGCGGGAGGTGTTGTATCTGGACGAGACCAAGCTGGTGGCGGTGGACCACCCTGTCGGCACCGAGGTGCGGACCACCGACAAGCTGCGCCCAAGCAAACCATTCCCCCCGAGTGAGCTCTGGACCCTCGACCACCGCTATCCGCTCCTGCGCGCCACCCGGCTGGATGGGGCCGAGGTCACGGACCTGTTGGCGGAGAACGATGGCCGCGTCCTTTCCCCGCTCAGGCTGCGCGAGGCCCAACTGCGGGGTTTGGCCGAGCCGCACGGGGTGGTGCTGGACTTTGGTCCTCTGCCGGTGGACCGGCCGTTGGTCTTGGCCCTGACGGGCTGGTTGCGGTTTGGCGGGGGGATGGCCAACGTGGGCGCCTCGTATGATCCCGACCTGCCGTTCCCCTTCCCGACGCTGGAGGTCGAAACCGCCCCCGGCCAGTGGCAGGCCGTGGACGTGGTCGTGGGGGCGCCCTCGGGCAAGACCAAAACCATCCTGGTGGACCTGGCGGGCAAACTGCCCCCCCACAGCCGCCGGCTGCGGTTGCGGACCGCGTTCGAGATCCACTGGGACCGCGCCGCTCTCTTCGAACGCCGGACCGCCGCCGACACGCGCGTCACCAGGATCGGGCCCGACCAGACCGACTTGCACTGGCGCGGCTTCAGCCAGTTCGCCGACCTGCCGTGGACGGTGCCGCTGACGCCGGTCTATGAGCGCGTGTTCCAGACGCCCTCCTGGTATATCACCCCGGTGGGGTGGTGCACGCGCTACGGCCCGGTCGATGGGCTCGTCGCCCGGGAAGACAACGCCCTGGTGTTGCTCAACGGGGGCGACGAGCTGACCCTGCGCTTCGCCGCCCAGCGGCTGCCGCCCACGCCGCCGGGGATGGTGCGCGACTTCTTCTTCTATGGCGTCGGTTGGGATAAGGACTCAGACTTTCACGTCGAGCTGGGCTGGAAAGTCGAACCGCTACCCTGGCACGGCATGGATGATCAGGCTTACGGCCGACAG
>JAJXTA010000155.1 GCA_021784265.1 bacterium
CTGAGGCTCCCAAGCTACGAGCTGGTGACCGGCACCGCCACGCCCATCAACCGCCGGGACCTGGGCCGCTTCCTCGGCGTCCAGTGGTTCGACGGGACCAAGCCAACGTACGTGGACTCGGGCTGGTTCGCCAACCGCACCTTGGGCTGCGGCCCGAGCAACCCGCGCGGCGAGTATCAGAGCCCCGGCCTGAGCAACGTGGTCTGGGTGGCGGCGCACAACCAGTTCTTCACCCTGATCGGTGTGCCGCGGGAAAACGCCCCGACGTTACTGGCCCGCCGCCTCGAGCTGCCCCCGCCCACGGCGGCCGACCACGCCGCCGACCCCGGCGGCAAGCTCAATGAGAAGCCGTTCGCGTTCGAGACGGCCTTCCTCTACCCCGCGCTGGTCCTGGCCCCGGGCCAAACCACCGAACACACCCTGGACCTCTACGCCGGTCCCAAGGAATACAACACCCTGGCCCGCCTGGACAAACACCTGGACCAGGCGATGAACTTCCGGTCGTTCTTCGGGTGGTTTTCCAAGGCCCTCCTGCTGTCGATGAACGGCCTGCACCATTGGGGCCTGCCCTACGGCCTGAGCATCATCCTCATCACCGTGATCATCAAGCTCCTCTTCTGGCCGCTGACCCAGGCCAGCACCCGGTCGATGAAGCGGATGCAGGCCTTGCAGCCGCAGATGAAGGCCCTCCAGGAGAAGTACAAGGACGACCCCAAGAAGATGAACCTCAAGCTCATGGAGTTCATGAAGGAGAACAAGGTGAGCCCCTTGGGGGGGTGTCTGCCGATGCTGCTGCAGATCCCCGTCTTCCTCGGCTTCTACTACATGCTCCAGAGCGCCATCGAGCTGCGCGGGGCCCGGTTCCTCTGGGCCTGCGACCTCTCCCAGCCCGATACCGTCGCGGTCCTCTTCGGCTTCCCCATCAACCCGCTGCCGTTGATCATGGGCGCCAGCCAGTTCTGGCAAGCCCGCCTCACCCCGCCCTCGCCCGGAGTGGACCCGGTCCAGCAGAAGATGATGCAATACATGCCCCTCATCTTCCTGTTCATCCTCTACAACTTCCCGGCCGGATTGGCGCTTTACTGGACGGTGCAGAATCTGTTAAGCATTTTGCAGATGAAACTAACCCGAGCCGCCACCGCCACCGCCACCCCGGTCCCTGCCCGTCCCGCCGGCGGCGCCGGCCCCCGCCGGTGAGCCGTTCCGTTCGCCCACCCCAACTCATCCCCGCGCCATGCCTGTCAACGCCAAAACCATCACCGAAGAATTCCTGCGCCTGCTGGGTTTCGAAGCCGTGATCGAGGAGCATCACCTCGACGAAGGCTTGTTGTTGGATGTGCGGTGCGACGATGCCGGACGACTGATCGGGCGCCAGGGCCAGACCCTTTCCGAGCTGCAATACCTGGTGAACCGGATCATCTTTCAGCGAGATCATGAGTCCCCCAAAGTGACCCTGGACGTCGGCGGCTATCGCGCCCAGGCCCGGGACGCCTTGGTCAAGCGAGCCAAGGAAGCGGCCGACAAGGTCCGCCGCTGGGGCGACATCGTCGAGCTGGAGCCCATGAACGCCTTCGACCGCCGCATCGTCCACAACGCCCTCAAAGACGATCCGCAGGTCGAAACTCACAGCGTCGAAGTGGACGGCACCACGCGCAAGGCGATCCTCCTGCGGCCCCGTCACTGAGGCCGGCCCTCCCCGGCCACCCCCCCCGAGCCGCCGGCGCCCGCCCGAGGCGGCTAAAGAGGTTGCGGGCCCACCGGCGATGGTGTTCACAATACGGCAGTGAAGCCCAATGTCGTCGCGCCTGGACCCTCGCGCTCCCGCTCTCGTCCGAGCCTTCCTCGCGGACTTCCAAGCGGCGTGTGCCGCGCGTGGTCCAGCAGGCTGCCGCCCGGCCGGCCCCGGCCCTCCCCATCGCCAGGAACCGCCTCTCCCGAGCACGGAGTTGCGCGGCCGCGCCACCGCCGCCGTCCGTGGCTCGCCGGGTGGGGATGGGGCTTGCTGGGATGGGCCGTCGGGCTAAGCGCGGCCTCGGGGACCGACCTCGTCTGGCACCAAGCCGATGGCTACCGTTACGCGGAGGTGGCCCCGGCCCAACCGGGCAAGGTCGGCTTCAGCCTCCTGCCGCCCAGCCAGACCGGGATCACCTTCACCAACTTCCTGGCCAGCTCCCGCTACGTCACCAACCAGATCTACCTCAATGGGGCCGGGATGGCCGCCGGCGACGTCGATGGCGACGGCCTCGTGGACCTCTACTTTTGCGGGTTGGACCGGCCCAACGTCCTTTACCGGAACCTGGGGCATTGGAAGTTCGAGGATATCACCGCCACGGCCGGCGTCGCCTGCTCGAACCTCGCTTCGACCGGCGCCACCTTCGCCGACCTCGACGGTAACGGGACGCTCGACCTGATCGTCAACACCATCGGGCACGGCACTCGGGTCTTCCTCAACGACGGCAAGGGCCACTTCACCGAGCAGAACCCGCAAGCCCCGCTCAATAACGGGCGGGGGGCGATGTCGCTGGCGTTGGCGGACGTGGACGGCAACGGGACCCTCGACCTCTACGTGGCCAACTACCGGACCACCACCGTGCGGGATATGCCCAACACCCAGCTCAAGATCAACGAGGTCAACGGCCAACTGGTCGTCCTCTCGGTCAATGGGCGGCCGGCGACCGACCCCGACCTGGTCGGCCGCTTCACCCTGACGCGCGACGGCAAGGTCAAAGAGAACGGCGAAGTCGATGTCCTGTACCTCAACGATGGTCACGGCCATTTCACTCCCGTGCCCTTCACGGGCGGGGCGTTCCTGGACGAAGACGGCCATCCCCTCACGACGCCTCCATACGATTGGGGGTTGACCGCCATGTTCCGCGACCTCAACGGCGACGGCGCCCCCGACCTGTACGTCTGCAACGATTTCGACTCCCCCGACCGCATTTGGCTCAACGACGGCAAGGGCCATTTCCGCGCCCTGCCCCGGCTGGCCCTGCGCCACACCAGCATCTTCTCGATGAGCGTCGATTTCGCGGACCTCAACCGGGACGGGTGGGACGATTTCTTCGTGTCGGACATGTACAGCCGGCACCACGACAAGCGGATGCTGCAACTGGGGGAGGTGCCCCGCACCTTCCTCCCCATCGGCGCCATCGACAACCGCCCGCAGTACTCCCACAACATGCTCTTCTTCAACCGGGGTGATGGCACTTACGCCGAGATCGCCCAGTTCAGCGGCGTCGAAGCCTCCGAATGGAGCTGGTCTCCCAATTTCCTGGATGTGGACCTGGACGGCTACGAAGACCTCCTCATCACCGTCGGCCACCAACTGGAGATGATGAACGCCGACGTGATCGAGCACGCCGAGGTGCTCAAGGGGCGGCAACACCTCGCCCCCTTTGAGGTCCAGAAGCTGCGCTTGATGTTCCCCCATTACGCCATCCCCAACGTCGCCTTCCGGAACCGGGGCGACCTGACCTTCGAGGAGAAGAGCGCCGCCTGGGGGTTCAACACCCCCAATGTCGGCAATGCCCTGCTCATGGCCGACCTGGACAACGACGGGGACCTGGACGTGGTGGTCAACAATCTCAACGGCGTCGCTGAGGTCTATCGCAACGACGGCGCCGCCCCGCGCCTGGCGGTGCGCCTCCAGGGCCTGCCCCCCAATACCCAGGGGATCGGCGCCAAGCTCCGCGTGCTCGGGGGCGCCGTGCCCGTGCAAACCCAGGAGGTCATCTGCGGCGGGCGGTATTTGTGCGGCGGGGATCCGCTCCGCGTGTTTGCCGCTGGCAGCCTCACCAACCGCCTCACCCTGCAAGTCACCTGGCGCGACGGGCGCCATAGCGTCGTCAGCAACGCCCTGCCGAATCGGATTTACGAGATTGATGAACGCGGGGCGCTGGAGCTGCGGCAGCCGTCCCCCGCCGCCACCGCCCTCGCCGCCGCGTTGCCGCCGCCCCCCGCCGCCACCCCCGCCCCCTTGTTTCAAGACGTCAGCGAGCGGCTGCGCCACGCGCATCACGAGGACAACTTCGATGACTTCGCCCGCCAACCCCTCTTGCCCAACCGGCTGAGCGAACTGGGCCCGGGCATCGCCTGGCTGGACGCCGACGGCGACGGCTGGGATGACCTCTTCATCGGCACCGGCAAAGGGGGGGCGCTGGCCGGCTTCCGCAACCGGCACGACGGCACCTTCGAACCGCTCACCAGCCCGCCGCTGGAGAAGGTCGTGATGCGGGATCAGACCGGCATCCTCGGCCTGGGCACGACGTTGTTGGTCGGCTCCAGCAACTACGAGGACGGCCTGACCAACGGCGGGTGTTTGCGCATCTATGACCTCCAACGCCAGGTGACGGGCGAGAGCCTCCTGGGCCAGGAGTTCAGCGTCGGCCCGCTGGCGTTCGGCGATGTCGAGGGCGACGGGAACCTGTGGCTGTTCATCGGGGGCCGGGTCCTGCCGGGTCGGTATCCCGAGCCCGCCCCTTCCCTGCTGCTGCGGCGCCAGGGGGGCCGGCTGGTGCTGGCCCAGCGCTTCGAGAAGCTGGGGTTGGTCAGCGGCGCGGTCTTCAGCGACCTGGACGGGGACGGCATTCCGGAGCTGATCCTGGCGTGTGAGTGGGGGCCGGTGCGGGTGTTCCATCGGCAAAACGGGGCCTATGTCGAGGTGACCGCGGGCTTGGGGTTGGCCGGCTTCACCGGCTGGTGGCACGGCGTGGCCACCGGTGACTTCGACGGCGACGGCCGCCTGGACATCGTCGCCTCCAATTGGGGCCTGAACAGCCGCTACCACCCGACTCCCGCCCAGCCCGTGCGCCTCTACTACGGGGATTTTGCCGGCAACGGCGTTGTGGACCTGGTGGAAGCCTATTTCGACCCCGAGACCGGCAAGGAAGTCCCCCGCCGCGGCTTCCGCCCGGTCAAAGACGCGATGCCGTTCATCCAGGAAAAGGCCGAGAGCTTCGAGGCGTATGGACGGGCTAGCTTGCGGGAGCTTTACGGCGAGAAGCTCAAGAGCGCCGGCGTGGTCGAGGCCACCACCCTGGCCACGATGGTCTTTCTCAACTGCGGCGATCATTTCGAGGCCGTGCCGCTGCCGGCCGAGGCCCAGTGGAGCCCGGCGTTTGGCATCAGCGTCGCCGACCTGGACGGCGACGGCGCCGAGGATATTTTCCTGAGCCAGAACTTCTTCGCCGTCAACCCCGACGAATGGCGCCAGGACGCCGGCCGGGGCCTGCTGCTGCGCGGCGACGGCCACGGCGGGTTCACCCCCATGCCCGGGCAAGCGAGCGGGATCGAGGTCTATGGGGAACAGAGGGGTTGCGCCCTGTCGGACTACGACGGCGACGGTCGGGTGGACTTGGCGGTGACTCAGAACGGAAACGCCACCAAGCTCTTTCATAACATCGGCGCCCAGCCCGGGCTCCGGGTGCGGCTGGCCGGGCCGGCGGGCAACCCCGGGAGTGTCGGGGCCTTGTTGCGGCTCAAGTTCGGCGAGCGCCTCGGGCCCGCCCGCGAGGTCCAAGCCGGCTCCGGTTACTGGTCGTGCAACAGCCTGGTCCAAGTCCTGGCGACGCCCACCGCCCCCACCCAGCTCTGGGTGCGCTGGCCCGGCGGCAAAACCACGACCAGCGATCTCCCACCCCAAGCCCGGGAGATCGCGGTGGACGCCAGCGGGACCGTCCGCGTCCTGCGCTAGCCGCGCCCGCATCGACCGCCCAGCCCAAACCGGGCGCGCGGCCGCCACCCGAAACCCGACCCGCCGACCCGTCGCGGACGGAACTCCGATCGATCAGAAGTGGACGCGGAAGATTTCGGTAAGAAACGGCAGGACAAACACCGTCGCCGAAACAATGGCGCGGGTGGCAACGGTGCGTAATGACCGCAGGAGCTGCTTCGTGTCATTGTCGTTCATAGGCTCTCTTTCGTTCTGGTCAACCGCGGTTCGCCCTGGCGGGCACGGCGCTTGGCGGAGACGCCCGGCTCCCCCCGACCACCTCATCCACCACGGCCCCTCGCGCATCCTCGCACCACGACCACACCCAAGCCCAGCAGCGCCCACGTCTCCGGCTCCGGGACCACCGCGAACGGGGAGAACTGGATGTCGTCCAAGCGCAACACGCTACGAACAATTCACTCTAGAAGCTTCTTAACACATGAACAACCCGGAGCCACTCGGAGACTTTTCAACTAAACGCTGGACATGCTCGGAGAACCCACGGTATCCGGTGTGGAACTCCGAGAGTTTCGTGTCGAGCAAGAGGTTCTCACCGAGCGTGAGGGCGCGGTTCGCCGCGTAGCGCCACCACGGCACGCCGCCGCGCAGCGCCTGGCCGCCCAGAATCCGCGAGCCGAGGACACAGGCGTAAAGACCGCTCGCGACGAGGGAGACCATCGCGGAGAGGAGGCGGGGCGTGTATTGATAATCGGGATGGATCATGACGACGATGTCGGCCGCCGCCTCCAGCGCCAGCCGGTAGCAGGTCTTCTGTGTAGCGCCGTAGCCGCGGTTCCGGTCATGTGGAAAGACCTTCACATTGGAAAGACCACGGGCAACGGCAATCGTTTCATCACGGCTGGCGTCATCGACTACGATGATCTGATCGACGACCCCCGTCGCGACTGCTTCGCGGCAGGTCCGTTCCAGCGTCCCCGCCGCATTGAACGCGGGCATGACGATTACGACTCTCCAATCCTTCCACATATTCCAGCTTCCCGCGAGTTCCGTGTCGTCAACGCTCCATCACCTGCG
>JAJXTA010000156.1 GCA_021784265.1 bacterium
GCCAATGCCCGGGCGGTGATCTTGGCGGTGAAGGACCGGCTCAACGAAGCCATGAAGGGCCTGCCGCCCGATGTCCATTACACCATCGCCTACGACCGCAGCGCGCTGATCCAGCGGGCGGTCAAGCCCCTCGAGGAGAAACTTCTGGACGCGAGCCTTGTGGTCGCCTTGGTCTGCCTGGCGTTCCTGCTGCACCTGCGCAGCGCCCTGGTCGCGATCTGCATCCTGCCCGTGGCCGTGCTCATGGCGTTTCTCGTCATGTTTGGCCAAGGCATCAGCTCGAACATCATGTCCCTGGGCGGCATCGCCATCGCCATCGGGGCGATGGTCGATGCCGTGATCATCATGATCGAAAACGCCCACAAGCATCTGGAGCGCGATCAGGGGCGGAAACCGCACTGGGAGATCATTCGGGACGCGGCGATCGAGGTGGGCCCCACCTTGTTCTACTCGCTGCTGGTCATCACCGTCTCCTTCCTCCCCGTCTTTACCTTACAGGCGCAGGAAGGGCGCCTCTTCAAGCCGCTGGCCTTCACCAAGACCTACTCGATGGCCGCCGCCGCCTTGCTCTCGGTCACGCTGGCGCCGATTCTCATGGGCTTTTTCATTCGGGGACGGATTCCCCCCGAAGAGAAGAACCCGCTCAACCGGCTGCTCATCTGGTTCTATCACCCGGTGATCGATTTCGTGATCCGGTGGCGGTGGGCGGTCGTCGTGGGTGCCGCCACCCTCATCGTCTGGGTCTTCTTCCCGTGGAATAAGCTCGCCGCCCGTTGGTTGCCCGACGGCCGGCTCAAGGAGTGGGCCTTCGCCGCCGGCCGCTTCTTTCCCTACCAAAACCTCGGTTCGGAGTTCATGCCGCCCCTCTACGAAGGCGATCTGCTCTACATGCCCACCACCTTCCCCGGGCTGGGGGTGACCGAGGCGCGCGCCCTCATCCAACAGACCGACAAGATCATCCGCACCTTCCCGGAGGTGCACCATGTCTTTGGTAAGATCGGGCGCGCCGAAACGGCGACCGACCCCGCCCCCATGGATATGGTCGAGACCACGATCATGCTCAAACCGGAGGAGGAATGGCCGGTGGTCCCGATCACCGACGCCACGGGGCGGGTGGTCGCGCACCGCCGGCGCACGCCCGACGAACTGACCGACGCGATGAACGCCGCCATCCAGTTTCCCGGGTTGAACAACGCCTGGACGATGCCGATCAAGACGCGCATCGACATGCTCGCCACGGGCATCAAGACCCCCGTGGGCATCAAGGTCGCCGGGCCGGACCTGGGCGAGTTGGAGCGGATCGCGGCGGAGATCGAGGTGGTGGTCAAGCGCGTGCCCGGGACCTTAAGCGCGTTTGCCGAGCGCACCATGGGGGGCAACTACGTCGAGTTCACCATCGATCGGGACGCCATCGCCCGCTACGGCCTCAGGCTCGGGGACGTGCAGGACGTGCTCGAGGTGGCGCTGGGGGGCATGCCGCTGACCACCACGGTCGAAGGCCTCCAGCGCTACACCGTCAACCTCCGCTACAGCCGCGACTTCCGCGAGAACCTCGCGGCCCTGCGCCAGATCATCATTCCGACGCCCACCGGCGCGCAGGTGCCCTTGGGGCAGTTGGCGCGGTTGGAGATCGTCCGGGCCCCCATGGGCATCAAGAGTGAGGCGGCGGTGCCCAACGCCTGGATTTACGTTGACGTGAAGGGGCTGGACATCGGCACCTACGTGCGGATGGCCATGCATGCGGTCAATGACGCGGTCGCCCGAGGGCGGGTGCGCCTGCCCAGCGGCTACACGATCTTCTGGAGCGGCCAGTATGAGTACATGTTACGGGCCAAGCAACGGTTGCTGATCGTTATCCCGCTCACCCTGCTCATCATCCTTCTGATCATCTACCTGAACACCCAATCGGCCATCAAGACCGCCATTGTGATGCTGGCGGTGCCCTTCTCCCTGGTGGGGGCCATCGGCGTCCTGGCCTGGCTGCACTACAACCTCAGCGTGGCGGTCTGGGTGGGGATCATCGCCCTGGCCGGGCTGGACGCCGAAACCGGCGTGGTCATGCTGCTCTATCTTGATTTGGCCTACGAGGAGTGGCGGAAGAAAGGCCTGTTGAGCAATGCCGCCGGTTTGCGCGACGCGATTTACCACGGCGCGGTCAAGCGCGTGCGGCCCAAGGCGATGACCGCCTGCGTCATCATCGCGGGCTTGGCCCCGATCCTCTGGAGCCACGGCGCGGGGGCCGACGTGATGAAACGGATCGCGACCCCGATGGTGGGGGGGGTGGTTACCTCGACGGTGATGGAGCTCCTGGTTTATCCCGCCATCTACTACCTGTGGCGCGCCCGGGGTTTGCGGGGCGCGTCGGGGACGCCGGTCGGCCCGACGACCGCCGCCGCCTAGGCGGCGCCAGGGCTTGGGCGCGCGAGCGTTGCGTGCCCACAGCCGGCCGCCGCGCCGCGCCCCTCCATCGTGTGCCCTGGGCGCCCGACGCTGCGTCAGGGATGCCTGGCCTGCCGGCGCCTCCGGGCCTACTCCAGCGACCACGTCACCCGCTCCTCGACGCGCGGCCCCAGCTCGTGCCGGCGGACCAGGCGCGCGCAGGTGGTCCGGCGCAGCCGCACGTCGTCCTCGTCGGCGTCGGGCGGGTCGAGGGTGGCGGCTTGGTCGTACCAGGTCATGGCCTCGCAAAAGGCCTCGTAGGCGGTGGCGCGGGCGCCGGGCGAGTCTTGGGCGAGCCGCGCCTTGGCTCGGCGCTCGGCGATGATGCCGCTGTAGTAGGCGCGGCGGTAGGGGGAGCGGAGGCGGGGCACCAGGGCCTGAGCCTCGCGCAGGCGCGCGGCCGTGCCCCCGCCGGGCGGGTCGGTCAGGGCCAGGATGAGCAGGCCCAGCGCCGCCTGGTGGTCCGGCTCGGTTTCCAGCACCTCCAGGCAGAGGCTCTCGGCTTCCGACGGTTCGTTGAGCTGGCGGTAGGCGGCCGCTTTGGCCAGGGCGGGGTGGAGCGGGGCGGGGCGGGGGAAAGGGGTGGTGGGCATGCGCATCGGGGAGATCGAACGCGATCCAGTTAAAGTGTTCATCGATTGGAGATGCTAACGCAATTCATGAAATTCGCTGTTGACCTGGGTCAAGGTTTCCCCGGCTCGCCCCCGCCCGGGGCCGGGCATTTTGAACCTTGCCGCCTCGGCCCGCGGGTGGTAGGTCTGGGCCGTGCCGCCGCTGGGTTCCCAACGCTACAGCCACGTCCGATGAGCTTGAAGCGAGTCGGGGCGGCTCTCATCCTTGCGCTGGGCGGCGGCCTATGGGGGACCGCCTGGGGGCAACCGGCGGCCGCGCCGACCGCACCGCCGGACCGCGGGTGGACGGCGCGGGTGGCGGACCTCCGCGCCCACCTCCCTCCCCTCCGCGAGCACGACTTCCCGGGCCCCGAAGCGACGGGCGAGCGGACCGCTCGGCGGGAGGCCAATTATGCCGCGCTCCGGCGGGAGCAAGCCGACGGGCGGTGGTTCGCGGCGTTGGTGGCGGAGGGTGGCGCCGACCCGCTGGCGATCCAAGGACGCTTCGAGACCTGGGCCGGGTTGCGGCGGTTTCTGGAGGAGCGCCAGGCGATCGTCGAGGTCTGGGCGTATGGCGAGGGCGGGGAGGAGCGCGCCCGGCGGATTCCGGCGCCGGAATTGGCGGCCCTGAAGAACCAGCGCTGGGAACAACCGACCTTCGTGACGGCGACGTACCGCCCGTCGGGTGGCGGGGCGGTGGTCCGGCGGCGGATCGAGTTCGGTTTTGACGCGGCGGCCACGGTCTTGGCGGCCGACGAGGCTTACGAGCGTCAGCGGCGCTGGCAACTGGCGGCCCGGGCCGCCCTGAGTACGCGCGACGGCCAGGGGAGACTCAGCGGGTTCGCCCAATGGGACGCGCTGCGTCGCGCCGTGGGGAGCGGGGAGTTGCCCGCCGCGAGTCTGCCGCGGCGGCCCGCCCGGGCCAGCGACCTTCTCGTTGCCGTCGAGTTCACTGTGGACGCCCAAGGGACGGTGGCCGGGGTGGCCCGGTTTTACGCCGAGAGCGAGGTTCACCAGACCATCACCAACGGGGTGGAGACCTTGCTCCTGCGTGACTCGGTGACCGGGCGCACGCGGGTGGCCTTGGGTTTCCAACACCGGGGGGTCAGCGACGAGCTGGAACCGGCCCCCCACCCGATCTTGGGCCAAGACGTGGTTGAACTCCGGGTCCAGGAGCCCAGCCAACCCGATCCGCGCCGCTGGGACGTGCTCGAGTTCGGTGAACCGGCGGTGCTGCGGGAGAGCGCGCTGGCGCGGTTTGGGCTCCTGAGCGCTTATCTGCAAAAGCGGCAGATCGAGTTCACCCTCAAAGCGGCGAACGTCGGCTTGGTGGCGGAGCCGCTCATCGCCGCCCTGCAGATTGGGAGTGGCTTAAGCGGCGTGGCCTTTCCGGTAGGCGACGCCGTGCGGATTGCCTACAACGTCGTGGCCTGGAAGCTGATCGCGGCGGTCCCCAGCGCCCCCCAGATGCGCGAGCTCTTCGCCTTGCTCGCTGCCCGGGAGCGTGACCCGGCCCTCAAAGCCAAGCCGGAGCGCTACCTCGATGCCCAAGACATCGCGACCCTGAGGACCCAGGGGCGGCAGCTTACCGACGCCCAGGTGCAGGACTATCTGGAGCGGATGAGCGACGCGGACGTGCGGGCCATGCTCGCCCTCTCGCGGCAAGGCATGTTTGACGCCCGCATCACCGATTTCCTCAACTTGCTCACCAGCGCCTTAAAGGTCAGCGGCGTCGCCGACTCGCCCGGGGCCATCCGTGACATCTTCAACAACGTTCGTTTTGCCGTGAACGGGGATATCAACCTCAAGACCCTGCTCTCGATCTGGGTGGGGCAACGGATGACGACCCCCCTCTCGGGGACGTCACTCGAAAATCTGAGCCAGGGGCACGGGCCGGGCAAGGCCTGGCTGCAGTACCTCGAGGTGAGTGTGGACGTGCGGGCCGTGCTCAACACCCTCTCGCGCTTGGTCCATCGGGGACGCGCCCACAAGGAGTTGCGGGAGCCGTTCCCGTACGCCCCGCGGTTGAGCGACCTGGCGGCCTACGAGGTCCGCGTCTTTGGCTTTCCCCTCCTCATGTTCTACAAGCGCGGGTTAATCAAGGACGACTATGCCGCGTTCCAAAACGACTACGCTTTCGGGTTGCTGGGGGTCAAATTGGTCGAGCGCTTCCCCACCCGCGAGATGATGGACGCCGAGATCCGCGCCGGGCGTATGGCGCCGCTCGGCTACGTGCGGGTCTTCCGCGTGAAGGGGGGGTGGCAGGAATCCAACTTGGCGGTGTTCGCCCATCAGATCCCTTCGGGCAAGTACCGGGGGAAGACGGCCATTATCATTTATGGCCTGAAGGCCTATGCCGAACAGTCCGCCTACATGGACCGCGAGTTGGAGCGCTTTCGCCAGTTCGACCGGGCGCTCACCGACGGCGGCGTCATCGAACAGGTGATGACGCGCGGGGCGGGCGCGGACCTGGCGCCGACGGAGCGGGAGCCCAAGATTGCCGTGGGGCCGGAGGCGACGCGGGTTCGCTACCAGGGCCTGCTGGGCGCCCTGCTCGAGCTCCGCCGGGGCCGGCTTCGGCAACAATGGGGTTTGTTGCCGACCACGGCCGACCGCCAGGAGGTGGCTGCCGTCCAGGCGCAATTGGCCCGCTGGCAGATCGAGCCCGACCCGGCCCAGCCGTTGGTCGCCCTGGAGCAGTACAACAGCAGCTTCATTTATCGGCGACGGGCGGGAACCCGGTGGCAGGAGGGCCAGGTGACCAGCATCCCCTCGCTGACGGACATCGCCCGTGAGTTGGCCAAGGCCGCTGAAGGGCGGGAGATCGAGGAACTCCGGCGGCAAGCCGCCAAGGGTGAAACCGCCGGGGTCGTGCTGTTGAACGAGGTGAAGGAGGAAGGGGGACGCTACGAGACCGGACCCTTATTGCGGGAGCCGCAAGGCCGGGCCCCTGGTGTTGGCGTGGCCAGCGGGACCGCCGCTGTGGACCGCATCCTCGAATGGATCGAGCGACTGCCCGTAACGGATCGGGCACGCCTGCGGTTCAACCATTTCGCTGGGACCATCGTGCCCTGGCCCCGCGCGACCAACGGGCCGGTCGGTTCCGTCTTCCTCACCATCGAGTTCCCGCCTGGCCCCGCGCAGCGCGAGTGGACCAACCCGCTCAGCGGTCAGCGCGAGCGCCTTGGCTTCGACCACGGGCGGTGGGTGCGGACCATCACCGACAGCCGGCTCACCGAGCTCCGTTACAATGCCCAAGGCGACGAGATTGAGAGCCTGACCTACGCCAACACCGGCACCCGGTTAAACCCGCAGCGCGGCGCGCTCGTGGAGGAAACCCACACCCTGGAGGTCTGGCACCGGGACCTGAGCCGGCCGGACCTGGACCCCTACCTTCCCCTCATCGCCAAGCTCCGCGTGGACCACGTGACCGGCACGGTGGCGCGGGAGGTCTATGGGCTCTTCCCTTTGCCCGTCGAGACTGATGACGACCAATTCGTCACGCGGAACCGATTCAATCCCTTTGGCCTCCTGAGCGGGGCAACGGTCCAGGAGAACGGCGTCGCCGACGCGGATTTCGTCCGGCCCGCCCGCCAGCGCGTCCTGGCGCCTCGGGCGGGTCAGGTGCGCTTCGAGCTCACAGGGACTGCCCCCGGTCTGGCCACGATGCGGGACCTGGCCGGTGTGGGCTACC
>JAJXTA010000157.1 GCA_021784265.1 bacterium
CTGACGAGCGCCCCGCCACCCCGCCGGCCGGGGTGCTGCCCCAGGGATCCGACACCATGCCCAGGAAATGTCCGTCGGCGTCGGTGGCCAGGGTGACGAGGGGGGGATGGGCGCTCGCGCTGGCGAAGACCTGCACCTCGGTGAAGCTGGGGCCGTTCGTGATGTTGGCCAAGCGGAGCCGGTGGGTGGGGCGGGGTGGGAACCGGCAACTCACCACGCGCGGCAACCGGGCATCGGGCTGGCCCAAATGCTCGAGGGTGACCCACTCTCGCCGTCCCTCGTCCCAGACCTGGACATCCATCTCCTTCACATAACGGTCGTATTGAAAGACCACCACCTCGCCGATGGCGATCGGCTGGTCCCAGTCCAACTCGAACCAGCCGTCCTTGTTGTGTCCGGGAATGCCCGACCAGCGCGTCTCGAAGCGTCCGTCGATGGCCCGCTCGGGGGTCATCCCTTGATAGGACTCGAAGGCCGAAGGATGGGCGTTGAGGGCCAGGTTCGGCAACGCGGCGGCGCGCAGCGGGACCAGACTTAACCAGAGAGCGAGGAGCGGAGCCGGCGTCCACCGGGAGAGCACGCCGCGCGCGGCGCCCGGAGATGAAACGCCGGTAACGCGAGGTGGTCGAGTCGGTTGGCAGCGCGATTCGGGTGGCTCAGGCCGCGGGTGCATGGAGGCAAGCCTGCCACCGCAGCCCGCGCGCTTCAAGCGGCGGGGCTCGATCCTGCGGCTGGCGTCGCTTCCGGTCGGCGCGCCTCACGCAAGGGCCTGCCATCCGCGGGAATGAACCGGTTTGACCCACAGGTGCCGGCACGGGGTGACATTCATAACGCCAAATCCCCGCGTGCGCGCGATTCTTGTTCACGCGCCGCCGGTGGCGTTGACCGCACCGGTGGCGGGCTGGCGGAACTGGCGGTGGGCGTGTGAAACCATAGCGAGGTTGGAGTAAACCGCGCGAGCCGCCGTTTGCGGCCGTTCGCGAGGCGCGGCCATTGTTCCGCCGCGCTCTTCCACGGTGTAACGGGCGCCGTTGCCGTGGCCACTTTGGGCTCGCCAGAGGTAGTCGATCGGCTACAGTCGGCCAATGCAAGCTTGGCTGGAAACCGCCTCCGGCGTGCGCCTTGCTTTGGGCGGGGTCTGTTCCATCGGGCGGTCGTCCAAGAACACCTTGGTGATGGAGAATCCGGAAGTCTCGCGGCGCCACGCCCTGATCCAGCCCCAGGCGGGGGAGTATTGGTTGGTGGACCTGGGCAGCAGCAACGGGGTCCGGCTCAACGAGGCGCGCGTCCACCAGCCGGTCCGCTTGAACGACCAAGACCGCATCGAGATCGGCGGCACCCCGTTCGTCTTTCGGGTGCTCGCGCGGGAAGCCGAACCCCTCGACTCGGCCGGCACCACCTTGACCACCCTCAAGGATACCCGCACGGCCGCGCTCTGGCTCTTGCTGGCGGATGTCGAGGGGTCAACCCGCCTCTGTCGGTCCCTGCCGGTGGAGGAATTCGCCCAGGTCATCGGGCGGTGGTTTCTGTTCGGCAAGGAGACGGTGGAACGCTGCGGCGGGACCATCAAGGACTACACTGGGGACGGTTTCTTCGCCTACTGGCCCCGACCCGACGCGGCTCCGGCGAGCATCGCCCAGGCGGTCACCGAGCTCAAAGTGCGGCAAACCACCGTGCCGCCGCCGTTCCGCTTGGCGATTCACTACGGCACGGTCACCGTGGACCGCCAAGTGGGCAGCGCGGGTGAGAGTCTGCTGGGGCCGGAGGTCAACTTCCTCTTTCGCATGGAGAAGCTGGCGGCGGCGTTGCGCCAGCGTTGCCTGCTCAGTGAGCCGGCGGCCCACCACTTGCGGGCCTTTGCCGAAGTCGCCCCCGCGGGCGCCCACCCGCTGGCGGGGTTCGAGGGCAACTACAACTTCTTCGGCTATCACCCCGCCCCAACGTTCCCCGCAGGTCCGGGCTAGTGTGGGGAGGCGACGTGTGGCAACGCCGGACCAGCCACATCGCCGGTTCACCGGTCCGGCCACCCCGCATCGCTGGCGGGGGTCCCGCCGAACTACGGCCGGGGCGGTGGCCAACGATGCGCCCCGATTAGCCTGAAGGCCGGACCGCTAACGGTTCGCCGCCGGCCACATGGGTCGTCGCACTTTGGCAATGAAACTTCGCGGCAGGGGGATGAAGGGAGCAAGCCTCCCACCGGGAGACGGCCAATTTGGGAAGCACAGATTCACCCGTATCCACTTGGCTGTGAGTAAGATGCAGGAACTGCACTTTTCCTGAACAATGTCCTTGACGCAGGAGAGAGAGAGAGAGAGAGAATGCACCTCTATGCGCTGTCTTATGGCCTCCTTAAGGACCAGCATGCGGTCGCCCACAAAGCGACGCCACCCGTCGGCGGTGGTGAGCGGAGGATCGTGGCACCGCTCAGCCCTCGACCGCCGCCCGCTGGCCGCATCTGGCGGATTGGTGACCGCCGATGCCTGGCAGTGGAGGGGGCCCGGCCGTTTCCCGCTGCCCGGGGCGGCGGGCTAGGGCGTTGTGACCACCGTTCGAGGAAACAGGCTCGCTGCGGTCAAACGTGGGGCAGCGTACGTCGCAGCCGCAATCCTTGCCGCTACGGCGGCTGCTAAGCTAGCAAGCGTGTTCGGTCCGGGCAGCCCTAGGTTGTCGCAGCCGAATTGGTTCTTTCCCTTCCTTTCGGAGCGGGGCGTGATGCTCCTTGCCATCGTGGTCGAGCTCACCGTGATGGCCTCACTCCTGCTCGCTGGTTCTGGGACGTCACGCTTCTGGGCCCTCGCCCTGCTGTCGGTGGCGCTGTCCGTCTATCATCGACTGGCATCCGCATTTGGCATGCCGTGCAACTGCGCCGGCGCCTGGACTATCAACAGCGCTCTCGCCGCACCGAACGTTACCCACCTCCTCTTGTTGCTTCTCCAGGGCAGTGCCGGCACGGGCCTGGCTGCCGAGTGGTGGGAAGGGCGAGGCCGTGCTCCAGGAGCGCGGAATCGCAGGCCGGAGCTTGCCTCGCCGGGCAAGGACCGGGCGCCCATGGCTGGGGGGAGACCTCACCTGAGCGCCGTCCGACGATGGCTCTCCTCCTGCCTCTTGATCGCGGGTCTGGACCGTGCGCCGCAGGCATTGGCTTTCAGCTACGTCGCCATTACCGCGGAGATTGAGCTTACCAGTTACGCTTCGAGAGACACCAACGGCGTTCCGCTCGTGAAGCACCGGAGCTATTCCGCGAATTGTGTCGTGGGAACCAATGCCTGGCGCGTGGAGACGACCTTCCTGAAGACCGCCAGCGACGTCTGGTACTTTGACGGCACGAATGTGTACGAACGCACCCAGATGACTGCGCCGACAGAGGGTCCGCCGATTTTGCTCTTTGAGACTGTGCCTTTCGAGCAGGCAAAGTCACTCGTTACCGTCCGGGTACGACGTTCCACCGGAGGACTTCCGGTGGGAAACGTCGGGGTGAATCTCCCGTGGCTGGCCTTCTGTTCGGGGCCCTACCTGAGGCAGAGGGACCGGGTGGTCCCTCTGCCCACCACCGACCAGGCCATCGCGCCCAATGCCTTCGTCTATGCCGATCGCACGCGCGTGTTCCCCGATCCGTTGGGACTGCCCAGTTCCTTGCTCCTCTTCACTTCCGGGCACCGGGCTGAGGAGGGTCTCCGCGATGGCCGGTTGCAGCGCACCACATCGGTACTGCGCATCCTCTTGGCGCCCGGACGCAAGCTCCGTGTGGCGGACGGCCTGCCGACCTTCCGTTACCAGGTCGATGACGCCACCAATTTCGCGGGCTGGACGTTCCCACTCGCCTTCCAATTCTCTGAGGATGAGCCCGACCGCAACGGGAAGTGGCAACACTACGCCGCGGGCAAGGGACGGCTAACTTCCATCCAGACCACCGAGGAGCTGCCGAGCGTTCTTACCCCGGGCACGCGCGCCACGATTATAGACTTTCGCTTTCGCCAGCCCGACCGCCTCATGGACGATCTGGTGTATGAGGTGACCAACCTCGCGACTCTCCCAGGGACGAACGCGGCGTGGCTGCAAGCGAAACTGGGCGTGGCGCGGCGACGCGCTCTGAGAGACCCCCTCGTCACGGCGCGTCCGCTCCGTTGGGTCGTGGCGTTGGCCGCGGGCGCCAGCATGATCGTCGCGGCGCGTGTGCTTCTGCGGTCGCGGCAGTTCCGCGAGGCTTCGCCGCTGCGACCGAATTTGTTGAACAACAACAACAAACAACACTTATGAAAACAACGCAACCAATCGGCGCGGTTATCCGGTCCGTCGGCACGGTCAGTCTCTGTGCCCTACTCCTACTGGCGATGGGGCAAGCCCGCGGCGGACTGATCCAGGACGATCTATGTGCATCCCCGGACAGTTGCACGGCGAACGACAACATCTACGGCGTGTGCGACATCGGTGGCTTTTGCAACGTGCTCAGCACAACACACACGGTCTGCGCCCACTGCGGCTCGATCGGATGTGGTTGTTCTTACACATCGACAGCGGATGTAGAGATTTACAACGGCACCTGCGCGTGGATGTACATTTTTCCGAATCCATGCGCCTGCAATTCGGACTACATGAATGGAAGACCGATAACGGTTTTTTTGTGCTAACAGACTGACTGAGCGTGCATCATGGGGTCCGCCCCACAAGGGCGAGGCAGACGGCCTCGGGTGCGTCCGTGGTGGCTCGCGGGTACACCCCGCCGCACGACGATCTGCCACCAGAAGGCGCGCTCAGAGTGGCAGCGTTGTTCCGCCGCGTGATCGCGGCTTCAAGCCGCTGCTTGAGATCCCGTATTCGCGTCGATGGCGCGTGTGGAGCTTCGCGACCAGCCGTTCTGTTGCTCGGGGCTGCGGCAGCGACTGCCACTTGGCAATCTTGGTCCGGAACTCCGCTTCGGTGGTTCCCTCCACACCGTCCTCTGACGACGCATCGATACCCAGCGCTCGGAACGCCGTCAGGATGGATTGGTAAGGCACGTGCAGAACGGCGAAGCCCTTCGATTCGAGCTGCTGCAGGGCGTTACGGGTGAATTCTCCCGCCAGCACGGCGCCAAGGAACGGCTGATGCCGGGAGAAGGTGAGCGCCACGGGCATGACGGCGGCCTCGGTTTCCTGCACCTTGTTCTTGGAATGCTTGGTGTAACGGCGCCATGCGGACTCAATAAAGGCTGTGGGGATGCCGCGGACCTCTTCGGTCCCGCCGCGCTCAAGGACGTAGTCGAGGTCGTGCGTGTTGCCGTAACCGTCCTGCCAGGTCACTTTGCCCCGCCCGCCGCGGGCTTTGCGCGGTCGCTTGAAGTCCAGGTAGAGGCCGCACTCGGAGGCCACGCTCGCCAGGATCCCACGGACAAAGGTCTCGAAGCAGTCACCGGTGATCTGGCCCCAGCGATGGGCAAGTGATTCGGCCACGGCGCGCCTCGGTTATCCCCGCACCCAGAGATGCCCTTCGCAGAGCGGCACACGGTGCTTCCGGTTCTTCCACTTCACGTTCCGGTCGCGCAGCTTCTCGAACGTCCAGGACCCGAACCCCGCCGCCCGCGCGAGCTTGCCCAACCACTCGACGACGGGGACGTAAACCCCGTAGGGCGCCGAATCCCCAATAACGAAACAGATTTCACACGGGGAGGCGCAGACGCGGCGCAGCGCCCGCCACACCTGGGCCAGATCCAGGAAATAGCAGGCGACCATGTTGTTGTAAGTCTTCTTGCCGCCACGCTCCAGCCGCACCGACGACAGCTCGCGGCAGAGGGGCGCAATTTCCGCACGGATCGGCGCCAGCTCCGAGGATGCGAGGACTTCGTCCAGGTTGACGGAGTTCGGGGGCACGTGCTGCGAGCAGGCGCGCACCAGATGCTTCCGCACCGCCTCCTGAAGGTCCCCCCAACCGCGAATCTCCCCCAGGAACGCCATTTCCAGCCGTGTCGCGTCGGCGTAATCGTAGTTGTTGGCATAGGGCGGCGAGGTGATGACGAGGGTGGCCCAGTCCGGCGGCACGGTTATGCACTGGCGGGCGTCATCCCGGCGCAGCGTCGCCAGCGGCCTGGCACGGCGGGCCATGAAGCCAATGTCCGCCGCCACCATCCGCACGGCTTTGTGCAGCGCCGCCTCGGGGGACGGTGGCGCCGTCTTCCGCCGGCCTGGCAACACGTATTGCCACGGCGCGGTCCCTGCGGCGGAGGCGACCCGCAAGGCGGACACCAGCGCCATCCAGAGCAATTCCGCCTCGCGCGAGCCGTCTTGTTCCCGTGCCACCGCCTGCCGAAAGCGGTCCAGGAAATCAAGGGTTTGCGGCGCGAAACACTTCTGGATCAGCTCCGGGTAACCACCTGTCGCGTGCGCCTTTCCAGCGAAACGAAAGGCGTTGTCGGCCTTGGCCAAAAACCGGGCCGGGTCCGCCGTGTACCCGAGCTTGGCGCGCGCGACGCGGTGAACAAACGGATGCGCCTCCAAGCCGTAAGACTCCACACCCATCTCGTCACAGGCGAGACAGGTCGTGCCCGAACCAACGAACGGGTCCAGCACGCGGAGCGCCCGGCCCTTGCGTTCCGCCAGCAACCATTTCACCCACTCCGCCGAAAAGCCCGCGCTGTAACGAAACCATCGATGTACCGGCAGCCGCAAGTTGTCCAGAAAGTTGGACGTGTGCCCAACGACGTCGAGCGCGGGCCGAACCGCTTTGGCCCCCGCGTCTGGCTCAAACAAGTCGAGCAA
>JAJXTA010000158.1 GCA_021784265.1 bacterium
AGACAGGATCAACAGGATCAACAGGATCGACGGATGGGAAGCGCGTGAGGGGTAGGCGCGAGGCAGTCGGATCCTGTAAATCCGGCGCGTCCTGTCCAAACTCCGGGGTGCTCGGACGAGCTGCGCCCGGCTGCTCCCGCGTCTGGTGGCGGCTAAGGAGCGAGCGCGGCGGGTGTTGACTCTCCCTCGCCTCCCTGCAGGAAATCTCACTCCAACTGGGCGCGCATGGCGGCGAATCAGTCCTTACCGGCCGCGACACTGACAGGCGCGTGGGAACGCTGACGGAGCGCCTGGGAAAGGGACGTGGAGCGTTGATCGAGGTTCTTCGGCCCGAACGGCGGGCCGGCCAACACGAGATCGAACTGGCGGCCGGCAGCAACCAGTTGGGTCAGCGCGCTAAACAAGTCCTGCGCACGCAGCTCGAAGCGTTATTGGAAACTCAACCAGTCGAAGCTCACGGTGCCGCGGTGGACCTGCAATTTGAGCCGGTTGCTCCCCGCCGCGAAATGCAGGGTCCCGAGCCGGACCTCGGTCCACGCTGACCCACTGACGCTAGCCGGTTGGCTGTCCCCGTTGAGCGAGACGGTGAACTCGGCGGCGCCGCGATCCGAGCGGGCCTTGACCCGGCCGGCATAATCCCGGGCGGTGAGGCTTTGGAGGGTGTAGGCGGTCCACTCGCCCGCCCCCAAACGGATCGCCTGGGCGGAACGCCAGCGGTTACCGTCGGACCCGATCAACTCGATCGGCACCGGCTCGCTGGTGCGATAGTACTGCGCCTTGAAGCTCGTGTCCTTGACGAAGTACGACTGATCCAAACCCTCGTGGCCGTAGTTCTCGGCCTCGACCCGGCCTGGCACACGGTGGAAGAGGGCGTTGACTACGTCGGGGAAATAGACGCAGTTCTCGAGTTTGATGTTCTGGAGGAGCTGGTCGAAGGCCTTTTGCGCCACGTCCCGCCCGGGCTTATCGCCGCCGCGCGAATAGGCGCGCACCGCATCCCACCCTTCCGGCTGCCGGATGGAGTAGGGCGTATTGACGGTCTCCATCTTCTTCCAGGGCCAAAACGCCCACCCGATACGGTTCGCTTCGAAATAGTCGGTGGTGGCCCAGTAGATGGTGTTGTCCTTTTCGCCGGTCTCCCCCACCCAAACGGGGTGTTGGAGGCGGCGGCGGTCGGCGAGGTATTTGTCGATGTCGTTGAGGTGGTCGGGCCGGTTCCAGCAGTAGTAATGGAATTGATAGACGAGATTGGCGTCGAAGGGCGTCGTGAACACCGACCAGTCGTTGGCCCAGTCGGCCCCCTCGACAAAGATCAGATGGCGCGAATCGACCGCGCGGATGGCGCGGGTGAGACGCCGGTAGAGCGGCTCGAGTTGGTCCTTGTATTTGGCGGCGGCGCCCGTCCGGGCCGGCAGGGGCTCGTTGAGGAGGTCGTAGCCGGCCACGGTAGGCTCGTCCTTGTAGCGTCGAACCCACCGCAGCCACAGGTCCAGTAGGCGGTCCTGGTTGCGCGGGTCTTGGAACAATTCGGGCTGGTCGTGGGCGCTGTCGTCGATGTTGGCCCCCGTCTGGCCGCCGGGGGCGGCATGCATGTCCAGAATCACGTAGAGGCCGTATTTCTTGCACCACTGAACCAGGTGATCCAGGACCTCGAAGCCTTCCGCGACCGACACCGGGTTCTCCCCCTCCGTCAGGAACCGCCGCGCATTCAGCGAGGGACGCACCGAGTTGAATCCCAGCTCGGCGATGCGCTTGAGGTCCGCCTCCGCGATGTAATTGCGGCGGAACTGGATCCAGAATCGGTCGGCGGCTTCCGGCCCGATCAGGTCGGTGACGAGCTGTTCGATTTTGCGCGGGCGGTCTCCCCGCTCGCCGAACCGCCACATGTAACCCTCCGGCAGGAACCAGTTGCCTAAGCCGACGCCACGGAGCATCACGACCTGGCCTTGGTCATCGACGATGTCCACGCCACGGGTGTGCAGGAATTCGCCGGCGTGGAGCGGGGCAACCGACGCCAGCAGGAACAGCCCCACCGCCCCGCAGCCGCTCTTGGACGCTCGCCAAACCGCGGCGCGCAGCCTGCTCAGGGTCACTCGCACGTTACCCGGCCCTCCTTATTCGAGGTTGGCGCGCAGCTTCTGCCAGGCCGCCATCGAGCGGGCGAGGTGGTCGCGCGCGTCGCCACCGATCCCGTAGCATTGCAGGCCGATCGGGCCGCGGTAGCCGAGGTCTTTGAGCGTCTTCAGGAGCCGGCCCACGTCGAATGACCCCTTGTCCAGCGGCTGGATGTAATGGGCCCAGCCGGGCTTGTCATCGAACTCGTCGGCGCCGTTGATCGACACCGCCCAGAGCCAGGGCATCGCTTGCTCCAGCAAAGGCCGGTAGTCGCGTCCTTTGTCCACCCGGAGCCAGTGGCAGAGGTTGAACATCACCCCGACGTTCTTGCGGTCCACTTCTTGCGCCACCCGGCAGGCGTCCTGAATGCGCTCGATCCAGCAGCCCACGTGCGGGTAAAGCAGCAGTTGCGCGCCCGAATCCTGGGCGAGGTCCGACATCGCGCGAAACACCGCGACGGCGCGCGCGTCGCCCGCCGGGTCGGAGGGCTTGAAGCCGTTGACCAGCAGGTCGAACTGGACGTGCCGGCCGGCGACCAGCTTGAGCACGTCCTGGAAGCGCGGGTCATACGGCGCCTTGCCCGGGGTCAGGTCCACCGTCATGGTGATCTGGAACAAGCGCAGCCCCACCGCATCCAGGCTCTGGAGCCGCTCGGCGACTTTGTCCAGCCAGATATGGCCCACGCCGTCGTAGCCCAAGGCCTTGAGCATCTCGGCCTGCTGCGCGAAGGTCCGCTTCTTGGCGTCGTGCCAGTCGATGCAGAAGGGGAAGAAGGCGCGGGGCTTGGGCTCGGCGGCGCGGGCCAGGGACGAGACCGCCAGCCCCAGCGCCACCACGGCCCGGAGAATCCAGGAGTTCATAAGGTCAACCAGGGTACCGGCCCGCCGGTGGCCGCCGGTACCGTTGGCGGGCCCGCGGCGCGGTCAGCGTCCGCGGGCTACAGCTTGCTGTGGCTCCCGTCGCAGAAAGGCGGAGTGTGCGTATGCTTGCACCCGCACCACGCCACCGTCTTGGCTTCCGTGAGGTCCACCTTCAGGGGGGTGAAGCCGGTGCCTTTGTGCGAGCCGTCACAAAACGGCTGAGTTTTGGAGCCGCCGCAGGCGCACCAGTAGTATGTCCCGGGGGTGACCTGTTGAACGAAGGGCGATTTACGCGCGATTGTTGGTTCTGCCATAAGATGCTTGCGGTTTCCTCCCGCACTATGCGGCGGGCGGGCGTGGGGATCAATGAGATTCTGCCACGGTCACGGCACAACGACCCTGGGCCAGGGAGAGAAGCTGGTCGGGGGTGACGATCCTGGACCAGTTGAGAAAGTCCGGCGCCTGCTGGTCGGCGCGAACTGGACCGGCCAGCGTCAGGGTCGCGATCCCCGGCTCGAAGAGGACGGCGAACGCGGCCACCTCGCTCATCTCGCGGCTCGCGCGCAGGTGAAGGGGCCGGGTGTCCGGTGCTGTCCAGTCACGGACCGCCTGCACCGCGCGGCGCACGTCCCACACCTGCATCCCGGCCAAGGTCTGCCCGAGCAGCATGAAGCGGCGGCGGACCTGGGTCTGGTACGGCTCTGCCGGGGTGAGGGCGGTTAAGCCCACGCCCCGGGGCGCGAAGGTGATGGACATGAGTCGCTCGTCCCGGAGCCGCTGCCCCCACGCCGCCAACCCGGCGGCGGGTTCCTCCGCGGAGGGCGGATTGGTCGCCAAGCCCGCGGCCGCCAGTTCGTCCGTTAACGCGGGGGCAAAGGCCGGCCCCGCGAGCGCCAACCGGCGCCGCCACTCGGTCGGGTCCGCCACCACGAGCTCTGCCGCGGTGGGCGTCGTGCCTGTGGGCTGCGCCACGTAGAGCCGCAGCGGCACGCCGGCCTGGCTCTCGAAGGTGAGCACCGCCAGCCGAACGCCGGCGTGCTCCGCGGTCGCCACCACCCGCGGGGCGACCCGCCCGGCGGCGGCCGGCCAGCCGCCGAAGGTCTTCTGGCGCAGCTCGGCCAAGGCGCGGCTGGGCTCCAGCGGCCGGCTATCCTCGGCCAAGCGCGTGAACTCCGCGTCGCACCGGCGGGTGATTTCGTCGGCGGGGAGCCGGTCGAACACCTTCAACTCCGGCCCCGTGAACCGCGGTTCGGCGATCCCGTCCACGGGCCGTTCGTCCCCTTGGAGAAACCGGTTGAACCAGCGGAAGACCGGCACCTGGAGCTCCTCGGTGTCGTGGTGGGGTCCCGTCGTGATCACCAGGCCCAGGCGCGCGCTGGCGCCGTAGAGCTCATAGATGCGCCGGACCTTCTCCTGCAGCCGCACCACGCCGTCCAGGGGGAAAATCGTGTCTTGATCGGTGTTCGCGATCAAGAGGGGCCGCGGGGCGACCAAGGCGGCGACCTCCGGGTAATCCCAACCGTAAGTGTTCACCATGAACATGCAGTCGCAATGCCCTTCGACGGTGCCATCCACGACATGGTTTTGCAGGTCGGTGATCCCGGCCACCGGACAAGCCACTTGAATCCGGGGGTCCAACGCGGCCACCCACCAGGAATAGGCCCCGCCACCGCTCCGGCCCGTCACCCCAAAGCGGGTCTTGTCCACCTCCGGCCGTGTCTCCAGGTAGTCCAAGGCGCGGATGGCATTCCAGGCTTCCGCCCCGGCGCTGGTGTACCCCCGCGAGTTCCACCACCAGCGACCCTCGCGATAGGTGCCGTGGTGGTGGCCCTCGATCTCCCCCAGCTCGACCGTGTCGAGCACCAGACAGACGTAGCCGTGGCGCGCAAACCAGATGCCGTGATGTTGATACGCCACCTTGCAGCCGTAACTGACGCCGTTCGTCTTCACCAACGCATGCCCGCAGAGGTAAAGGATGGTGGGCGCCGGTTTCGCCAACCCCTTGGGCAGATAGAGACTGCCGGTCACGTAAAGCCGGGGGCGCGATTGGAAGTGGAGTTTCTCCACGATGAACTCCGGTTGATCCAGCCGCCCGGTGATGGTGGCGTGGAGGTCGGTCCGGGGCGGCTCGGGCTCAAGCCCGAGCATCTCCGCCAATTGCCGGCGCAACCGCGCTTGCCGGGCCCGCCAATCCTCCAAGGTCCGCACGTCGGTGAGGCAGGACGCCTGCCGCTGCCGGGCCTCCGCCTGAAAGTAGGCGGCGAACATCCGGTCACCCGCCGTGGCGTTGGTCGGGAGATGCCCGTAGGGATTCTGGAAGGCGGCGGCGGAGGTCAGCGGGAGAGAGGTCATGGTCAAAGCCGCAACGACCATCGTGAAGTACCTCGTCCCACGCCGGAGTGGGGCGGGGCTCCCCCTGGTCTGGCTGGCTCTGGTCCACCGCCCGCCGGCGTTCTCGCCGGGCGTGGCGGGCGGCGGTGAGCGGCGCCACCGCTCGCGGGCGCCTCGAACGCGGCGGTGGTGCCGCGGCCGGAGGTCGAAGCCAAGAATCATGGTTGCGTGCTGCGGCGAGCATGCGTCTCCCGCCGGCTTGAACCCAGACAATTCCGCGCGTCGTCCACGTGAGGGTGCGACCCGGCGCCACCCCCGCCCGTGACACCCAAGACCGCGAGCGTGAGCCCAACGACCATTGATAGAAGCGCCGAGCATGGGTTTCGCCTCTCTACCTCGCTCGAGTTGATGACACCCTAAGCACCGGAGTTTCTTGGCCGCGGCCCGGGGCGTGTCAAGCGCCGCTCGGTGCTGGATCTCGTCAATCACGACCAGCCGTTCGAGCGGACGCAGCGCGGTGTCCGGCTCGGACAGGCGAGCCAGGCTTGGCGGGTCTTCCAAATCAAAGTAGTTGAGCGAGTCCGCCGGCACCCACGGCCGGGCGAGGGTGGTTTTGCCGCTTTGGCGCGGGCCGATCAAGGCCACACTGCGGCGGCGTTTCAACGCGGTGCGGACCCGCTCCCCGTCGGCGAGGCGGTCAATTATGGTTCAACTCTGACCATGAAAATCCGGCAGTCGATGCTGGAATTTCATGGTGCTCAACCCGCCGAAGTTCGCCAAGTCGCGGGCGTTGCGAGCGCGCCCGCGGAAGCACCTCCGCCACTGGTCGTTTACGGGGAGCCGCACGCTTTCACGCGCGGACTCGGGCGGGTCCGGGGCGGCAACGGGGCGGCAACTCCTGGAGGTTTCAGCCAGTGGTGCAGAGCCGATGTTCGCCTTGGTGCCGACGGAGGGGGTCGAACCCACACACCCTTACGGGTACCAGATTTTGAGTCTAGCGCGTCTGCCAATTCCGCCACGTCGGCCACCGCCGGGAGTATGGGCGCGCGGGCGCGAACCGCAAGCTCATTCCCCGGATGCCGGCCGGCCCACCCTTGGGTAACGGTTGCTTTTGGCGCCCGGGAGTCTGGACCCGCACCCGCCGGCAGGGTCGAGCCGCGGCGCCGCCGAGGCCTCAGGCGTGCCCCTCGCCAACGCACTGCGGACGTGGGTGCACGTGGCTCTCCCGCCCTCCCTCCGCGCCCACCGGCGCGGGGCCGAGGCCGGTCGAAGCGCCGCGTCGGGGGCGATGTCCCGCCCCAGGGCGCAGTCTGGGGTGAAGAAGTCCGTTGTGCCCACGCTGGGTGGCGGAATATAGTTCGTGGGTGCATTCTCGGACTGGATTGATACGGCCGCCGCCCGGTGCGGACCGGCGGCGGG
>JAJXTA010000159.1 GCA_021784265.1 bacterium
GGTGTCGCCCGTTACCAAACCAGTGCCGTCCAGCGCACCAGCCGCCGCCAGCGCTCCTGCTGCCGCGGCCGCCGATGGCCGCGAACGCATCGCGCTGGTGGCCCTGAGCCGGATCCGGCCCTGCTCATTGCAGCCGCGGAAGGATTTCGCGCCGGAAGCGTTGCGGGAGTTGGCCGACTCGATTCGGTCCCGGGGCGTGGTCCAGCCGCTGGTGGTCCGGGAACAGGGAGATGGTTTCGAGCTGATCGCGGGCGAGCGGCGTTGGCGCGCCGCACAACTTGCTGGGCTGGAAGAGGTTCCGGTCATAGTGCGGACGGCTGACAACGCCGCGGTGCTCGAGCTGGCGCTCATCGAGAACCTGCAGCGGGAGAACCTGAACCCGCTCGAGGAGGCGCAAGGCTACCAACAGCTTGTCGCCCAGTTCAACCTGCGGCAGGAAGACGTGGCGGCGAAGGTGGGCAAGAGCCGCGTGGCTGTGGCTAACGCCTTGCGTTTGTTGCGGTTGCCGCCCGAGATTCAAACGGTCGTGCGGAACGGCCAGCTCTCCAGCGGCCACGCCAAGGTGATCTTGGGGCTCGAGCGGGCCGAACACCAACTCCAGGCCGCCCAGCGGGTCTTGGCCCAGGGACTGAACGTGCGGCAGACGGAGGAGTTGGTAACGGTCCTCCAACGGCAGGCGGCGGGCCCTCGTCCGGCCCCGTCCGCCGGTGACCCGCCCTCGGTGGCGCGCGATGTCCACGTCAGCGCCCTCGAAACCAAGCTCCAGGAACGGTTCGGCACCAAGGTCAGCCTCCGTTATCGGCAGGGGCGCGGGGCGATCGAAATCCGGTTCTTTACGGACACCGACCTCGACCGCATTCTCCAGGTGGCCGGTGTGACGGTGGACTAGCCCGGGAAACGGGCCTGCCAGGCCACGGAAAACTACTGAATTATCATGACGAACCTGACTGAAACTCGCCGGCAAGGCGCGACGCGGCTGCTCGAAGCGGCGGCGCGAGTGGGGCGGATGAGCGCGTTCGTGGGCCTGGATGGGTTCGTGGATGAGATCCTCCACGTGGTGGACAAACGGGAAAGCGCCACCGTCTTCACCCGCGTCCCGACCATCGCCCGCCTGGCCGAACGGTTGGCCGCCGCCGCCGGCAAAAGCACGAACATCGAGCTGGTCTCCCACCTCCGCAAATTGGGTGGCAACGGCCCCATCATGGCCAACGCCCTGGCCGCCCTGGGCCTGAAGGTGACCTACGTGGGCAATCTGGGGTGGCCGAACCTGCACCCGGTATTCCAGGAATTCGCTGGCCGCGCCGAGGTCCACTCGATCGCCCCTCCCGGTTTGACCGATGCCCTCGAGTTCCATGACGGTAAAGTCATGGTGGGCAAGCACGAGTCGCTCAAGGAGATCACCTGGGAGAACATCATCCGCCGCTGGGACCGCCAGCAGTTTACCACCCGGTTCGGCACCGCCGACCTGGTCGGGTTCGTGAATTGGACGATGATCCCGTACATGAGCGACATCTGGGCCACGTTGCTCCAGGAGCTCTGTCCAACCCTCAATGGCGCCCGGCGCGTCATGTTCTTCGACTTGGCAGACCCCGAGAAACGGCTGCCAGAAGACCTCCGGCGCGCCTTGGACCTGATCCTGGCCTTCCAGAAGCACTTCGACGTGATCCTCGGGTTAAACGAGAAGGAAGCCTTCGAAGTGGGGGCGGTCCTGGGCTTGCCGGAGCCGGCCCACACCCCGGAGGGGTTGACGGCTTTGGGCCGGGAGATCCATCGCCGAGTGCCGGTGCAAACCGTGGTGCTTCATCCCGTCACCTACGCCTTGTGCGTCTCCGCGCGGGGGGCCGCCCGGGCTGAGGGCCCGTTCACCCCCAAACCGCTCATCACCACCGGCGCCGGTGATCACTTCAACTCGGGCTTTTGCTTGGGCAAACTGCTCGGCCTGCCCGACGAAGTGTGCCTGTTGACCGGGGTGGGAACTAGCGGTTACTACGTGCGCACGGGACAAAGCCCCAATGTGACGCAACTGGCGGGACTATTGCAGGACTGGCCCGAGGGCTAAGTTGTCGCCCCGCATGGTGTTGCCGATCGTCAAATACGGCCATCCCGTCCTGCGGCAGCGCGGCGCCCGCGTGGAACGGTTCACTCCCGCCCTCCAGCGACTCATCGCCGATATGCTCGAGACGATGGCCGAGGCGCACGGGGTGGGCTTGGCCGCCCAGCAGGTCGGCCAGGCCGTTCAGCTCACCGTCGTGGACGTGCGGGCGGTGACCGACCGGCCCTCGGCCCTCGAAATCGAGGGCCGCGCTGCCGACGTGGCGGCCTTCATGCCGCTGGTCTTGATCAACCCCGAGATCACCCCCCTGGCACCCCCGGTCGCCAGCCCTGAAGGCTGCCTGAGCTTTCCCGAGCTCTACGCCGAAATCTCCCGCCCGGAGCACATCGGGGTGCGGGCCCTCAACGAGAGGGCCGAGCCCACCGCCTTCCGCTGCGGTGGCTTGCTCGCCCGTGTGATCCAACACGAAGTGGATCATCTCAAGGGGATCTTGTTCATCGACCGGATGAGCGCCGAGACGAAGCACGAGCTGAAATCAGACCTGGACCAGCTCTTCGCCGAAACCAAGGCCAACCTCAAGAAACCGGCGCCGGTTGGGCACTGAGAGCAGGGGCGGGGCTGGGTCCGGCGCCGGGGGTCGTGCGGGAAGACCCGGGCAGTTCGAGCTAACGACATCCGACACAGCCTCATCACCTCTGATCTTGTGTGCGCAAATCTTGCGCAACAGGAGGCTGGAGCCGGGTGGAAACTGCGCAAATATTGCGCCACGCGCTCGCAGACCGCCGCCAAACCGTCGTTAGCCGACACCAATCGCAAAATCTACGTTAAATCCTGTAACCGCGCATCGGTCGTAACCATCATAACCCATCAAGAGCAGTCTCGCACACTCGCCGCTGGGAGTGCCTTGCTGAGGTTAGCGGAGGCAGGGTGGCGGTGGCATGTCTTCCTGTACTGTAAGTAGTTGACTTTGTTTGATTTGCTATTCTTAAACCGGGTAGCTAATGAATCACAGCGGGACTCGGACCAGTCGTAAAACTGGCATCGAATGTGCTATTTAGCGTGCCTATGAGCCTAAATCGGTCGAATGCGGATAAGATGGGCGGCCTTTCCGGCGAGGGCGACCCCCACAAGGATCAAGACCTGCGAAACCACGAGGAGGCAGCCGCACCCGCCGAGGACCTCGCGGGCGCTTCCCTCACCAACCCGGCCAAGAGCGGCGGGCCCGTCCGCCGCGCCCGCGCGCGGATCCTGGTCTTGGACGCCCACCCGGTGACCCGGTATGGGTTGGTCCAGTTGCTGAACCAGGAACCGGACTTGATCGTGTGTGGCGAGGGCGGCACGGCGACGAGCGCCCTGGCGAGCTTGGGTGCCCTTAAACCCGATTTGCTGGTCACCGACATCCTCCTGCCCGACAAGAGTTGTCTGGACTTGGTGAAGGAGGTGAGCACGTTGCACCCGGGAGTGCAGGTGCTGGTGGTGGGGAATCAGGACGAAACGATCTACGCCGAGCGCCTGCTGCGGGCGGGGGCGCGCGGCTACATCATGAAGAACGAGGAAACCCCCGAGTTGCTCAAGGCGATCCGGCAGGTGTTGACGGGGCAGATTTGGGTGAGCAAGAACGTCTCGACGCTGATCGTCGGGGCCTATGCCGCCGGGCATCGGGCGACGAACCATTCGGAGCTGGCGATGCTGAGCGACCGCGAGTTTCAGGTCTTCGAATTGCTCGCCCAAGGGCTCACCTCGGACCAGATTGCCCGCCAATTGCGGATCAGCCCCAAAACGGTGGACACCCACCGGTGGCACATCAAGGAGAAATTCCGGCTGCGGACGTTGCCGGACTTGATGAAGTACGCCCTGCGCTGGGGGGCGTCGCAGGGGTCGGCCTGAGGCGGGGCCGCCGGGGCTCTCTCCGAAGCTGCGCCAGGCCTGGTGCGGTCGAGCGGCGCGCCTGCTGTTTCCTCCAGAGTGCGTCCGTGGTGGCGCGGGTAAGGTCGCGGCAGGTTCGGCCCGCCAGCGCGGGTTTTCAGAAAGGCCAGCAGCGCGGCGCCCACCGTGGGCCGAGGAAGCCGCCGTCTGGCCGCCCGACCCTCGAACAGACGCCCTTAGCGTCCTGCGCACCGTCGGCGCCGGCGGCGTTCCCTCACGCATCCACTAACCCTTTGGCCCGCCTCACCCACCAGCGCGATTAGGCCGCTTACAGGGAAATCCTGAGTCAGAATCAGGTCGCCAGCCGATTGCGAGCCGCCCTCCCGCCTCCGTAGCCTGCTGGTCGATGATCAGGTCAATTGCGCGGGTCTGCGGCGACCGGTTGCGGCGGGGGATCGAGACCCCCTGCCCGGGGGCGGAAGAGGCCGGGACCGAGCGCGAACCAAACAAGCACCTCTAATGCACCAACGACGACAACGGCCCGGGCACCTCAGCCCCACCGACCAAGTTACTCTCGCCGCCGCGGAACGGCGGCGGCTGCAGCACATGGCGCACTCACCGAGCGCGGCGGAGTGGATTGTCCAACGGGCGCGGATCCTGTTGCTGGCGGCGCAGGGGCACGCCAATGTGGCGATTGCCCGCGAGCTCCAGGTGAGCCGGCCCACCGTCCTGCTTTGGCGCAAGCGTTTCCGCCGCTTTGGCATGCCCGCCGTGCTCGAGCATCCCACCCCCGGACGCGCGGCGCGACTGAGCTCCGCGAAGGTCGAGGCCATCGTTCAGGCGACCCTCCACACGACGCCGCCCGGCGCCCGCCGGTGGAGCCTGCGGACGATGGCTCGGGCGCAGCACCTACCCCGGAGCACGGTGCATCGTATTTGGCGGCAGCACGGTTTATCAGGTCCGAACCGGCCCTGGAAAACTGTGGCGGCTTGAACGGTCCATGGTGCCGCTCGCGGACCGCGTCAGCGCGAACACTAGCGCCTCAAGTCGTTTGCGGGTGGGGCGTTGAGGTCTTGGTTGGGCCGGCCGGCGCGTTCGGCGGCCAGATCCCCGGCTTCGTCCGCAGGCTGGGCGTTCCTCTTATGCGCGGTTGAGGCGGTGCCGTGTACGTTGGCTGACCTGCTGCGATACGCTTTCGCCCCTCTCCCTCACCGCCGTGCCAGGGGGTGGCGGTGGAGGAGCGCCGACCGGGGGGGATTAAGGGCGGAGCGGGCGACCGTCGGTCCCGCTGCGGGCGCGGGCAAGGTCGCGGTGGTGGCGGCGGTCGGGCAAGGACGGGGCGGCGCAGCTTACATCAGCTAAGTGAATTCACCTACGGAGAATCAAAGCAGCCACCGATTGTCGCTTCACTCCAATTTCCGCTAGTCTCGCCGCCGTGACAGCAGTCTTTCCGGATCGCTCCGAACACACGGTGCAGCACCCTCTCACCCACTTGCTGTCGCTTGCGGGCCGGCGTTGGCGGGCCTGCCTGGGGGAGAGGAGGGAGCGCCCTTGGGCGGGCGCGATCCCGCGGGCGGTGGGGCCTGCCGTAAGCCCCTGCCGTTCGCCGCGCTCGTAGCCCGAACCAACCATCGCAGTTCCTTACATTGTATGAGTCCACTAACTCGAGTCATAAGTTGTCTTGTGCATGCTAAACCCTCACCCATCAGGCGCTGGCGCGTCGGCTTGGCGCTCCTGGCCAGCGCGGGACTCGGCACGGCCATGGCCGGCAGTTTCAGCGCCAACTTCGATGACGGGCAAGTCCCCGCCGGGGCGAACGTTTACGGCAACGCCTACGTGACCAACACGTCCGGGGTGAACAACACCGGCATGCTCGACCTCACCGACGCGGTGGGGAGCGAGCAGAGTTCAATCGTCTTGGATGATCTGGACAATGGCGCGACGATCACCGGGTTCACCGCGGACTTTGACATCTTCCTCGGCAACGGCTCCAACCCGCCGGCCGACGGGTTCACCTTCAACTTCGCCCCGAACATCCCCGATGCCTCGATCGGCGAGGAAGGGGCCGGGACGGGACTGACGGTCGAGTTTGACACTTATGATAACGGCTCGCCCGACAACATCGGGATCGATCTCAAGTCCGGCGGCGTGGAGGTGATCACCGGGCCGCAGTGGAACAACGCGTTTCTGCAGCAGTCCAAGTGGGTGCATTGTCACATCCAGGCGAACCCGGACGATACCCTCGATGTGGCCTACAACGGCACGGTGGTCTATACGAACGTTGTGGGGGTTTGGAGAGCGATGCAGGGGCGATTTGCCTTGGGCGCCCGCACGGGCGGTTCCTACGAGGCCTGCTGGATTGACAATCTGGCGATCACGACGACCACGACGGCGGCGGCACACCCATTTGTGGCCGCGGCGACGCCCTTTGGGCCCGGCGCGTCGCCGGCGCCAACCGTGAACATCCAGTTGGAGGATGTGGCAGTCGCGGTGGTGACGAACAGCATCGTTCTCTCCTTCAACGGCACGAACGTGGTGCCTAGTATCACGGCCACCAACAATAATGGCACCAACATCACCACTATCAGTTACGTGGTGGGCGCTCCGTTTGTGGGCCAATATGATTTGCTCGCCGTGGGCTCCACCAATGTAGTCAGCGTGACTTACGTGGATACAAGCACACCCGCCTATACCAATGTCAAAAGCTTCAGCTTTGTGGTGGTGCCGCAGGTGATCGTCCTGCCGGCTTCGTACGCCTTGGCGCCGGGGTCGGTGAACACCAACAGAT
>JAJXTA010000160.1 GCA_021784265.1 bacterium
GCGGAACTCGCGACCATGGAAAGCAGCTTTCAGGCGCGCGTGCATCGGCTGCTCACGCCGGAGCGTCGCCAGGCGTGGCTGACGCTTCGCCGGCTGGACCTGATCCGGCTCGAGTTGGAGACGCTGGATTTTGACGCCGAGGCGGCGGCGCGGGAGGCTTATCTCTGTGTTAAGGAAGATGGCGTGCGGCTGGCCGAGGTGGGGGAGGAGAACCATTACTTGGTGCAAGAAACCAGCGCCCTGATGGAGACGTTCCCGCCGGAATGGCGCCGAGGCCTGCTGAGCGCCTCCTGCCCAGGCGTCCTGCCCCCCATGTGCCACCAAGGCGTTTTTCGGGTTTGCTTCCTGAAGGGGCGATCGGAACCGAGCCTGGAGGACCCCACCGTACGGGAACGCGTGGACGCCGACCTTCTCCGCCAGCACTTTGGCGAACTGGAGGCCAGGCACCTGCATTGGCATCTTCGCGTTGACCTCGCTGCATGACGCCCCGCTTCGAAGAAGTCCTCCGGCGCGCGGCGCTCGTACGCTTCATTCCCGAAGACCAATTTCCCACCTTCCGCGACGCTTTCGAGGAAGTCCGCTATGACTTCGGGGAGGCGATGGTCCGGCAAGGCGAGGACGCCGATGCCTTCTTTGTGCTGGTTTCCGGCCGCGCGCGCGTGGTCAAAGAGACGGAGGAGGGCCAGGAACTGACTCTCCACCGTCTCGTGCCGGGAGACGAGGTCGGGGAAGCCCTGTTGACCCGCGGCCGCCGAACGGCCACCGTGCGGTGCAGCACGACCGTCGAAGCGCTCCGGCTTGGGCAACGCGAGTTTGCCCGGTTGACGGCGGAGGTGCCCGCGCTCCGCGCGGCGATCGAGTCGATGCGGCGGTGGCGCACGCTGCACGGATTCCTGTACGAGTTCAGCAACTTCGGTCGTTTGCCGGCGGCGGTCCTGAGGGCCCTGGTTGACCAGCTCGAGCCGGTGTCCTGTGGCCGGGGCCACCTCGTCGTAGCTGCTGGTGACCCGGGCGGACCGATGTACATCGTCCAGGCCGGGCGGCTGCGCGCATTCACGGGAACCCGAGCGAAGCCCTGCCACCTCGCTTTTTATCGCGAAGGCGATTTCTTTGGCGAGTTGTCCGTCCTGACCGGCGCACCGCGGGCCGCCACCGTCGAGGCGGTGACCGATTCACAGCTTCTGGCGTTGTCCCCCGCCGCGGTAAGCGGGCTGTGCCAACGGCATCCTGAATTTGGCCGGCTGCTCGAGGAACGGCGCGCCCAGTATGCCCGCGACGGGGGGAGCCGACTCCCGTTGGACTTTGCGCGGGAGTTGCTGCCTGCCGACACCGCCGTCGCGGATAAGACCGCTCAGGCCGAAGACCTTAGCGACCAGGGTGAGGCGTTGACGGGGCTCGAGGGTCGCGACGCCCGGCGGCGTAGGCGGATCAAGCGGTTTCCGCTCGTCTGGCAGGTGGATCAAATGGATTGCGGGGCCGCCAGCCTGGCCATGATCTGCCGCCATTTCGGCCGCAAGGTCAGCTTGGCCCGTATCCGCCAACTCTGCCACACCGCCAACGATGGGACCAGCCTTAAGGCGATCTGCCACGCCGCCACCGAGCTGGGCTTGGCAGCGCGCGCGCTCAAAGTCTCGCTCCGGCATCTGGACCAAGTCCCGCTTCCGGCGATCGCCCATTGGGAAGGGGGGCACTGGCTGGTCTTGTTCGACGTGGAGGCCCAATGGGTCCGCGTGGCCGACCCGGCCCTGGGCAAACGCCGGCTGCCCCGCGCGACCTTCGAGCAGCGCTGGTCCGGCTATATGGCCCTCTTCGATTACACGGTGGCCTTTGACCGCGCTCCGGAGGCGCGCCTGAGCCTGGACTGGCTCTGGCCGTTTGTGGCGCCGGTGCGGACCGTCTTGGTGCAGACCCTCGGCCTGGCGGCGATGGTCAGCGGGCTGCAGTTGCTCTTTCCCGTCTTGACCCAGCAGGTGGTGGACAACGTCATGGTGGACCACGACCTCGGGCTGCTACGGCTGGTCTTGCTCGTCATGGGGGTGGCGCTGGTCTTCTTGGTCCTGGCGAACCTGACCCAGCAGTACCTGCTCAGTTACGTGACGGTGCGGCTGGACACCACCGTGTTGGACTTCCTCACCCGCCGCCTGCTCGCGCTGCCCATGTCGTACTTCAATCGGCGGCGCACCGGGGACATTCAGCGCCGCCTCGACGCCGCCCGGCACATTCGCCAGTTCCTGGTGCAAAAGGGGACGAGCGCGGTGTTGGCGGTGGTCCAACTTTTCGGCTGTCTAGCGCTCATGGGCGTGTTCAGCGCCCGGTTGCTGGGGGTCTTCCTGCTGGTGTTGCCCCTCTATGCGGGCCTGATGGTGTTCTCCCGCAAGGTGCTCCGCCCGCTCTTTGCCGATATCGAGGAGAGCCAAGGCCGCTACTCCTCCCATCAGATCGACGCGATCCACGGGATCGAGGCGGTCAAGGCCGCGGCCGCCGAGCAGACCTTCCGCGACACCATGCTCCGGGAATTCCTCGCCGTCTCCAGGCCAATGCTGCGCTCGACGTTCGTGATGATGTCCTATGAGAGCATGCTCCACGCCATCAACATCCTCTCGATGGCGCTCTTCCTCTTCGTCGGGGCGGAGATGGTCATGGCCCACCAGCTAACCATTGGCGCCTTTGTCGCCTTCAGCAGCCTGATGGCGATGGCCTCGGCGGCGATTCTCCACACCCTCGGGATCTGGGACGAGGTGCAACTGGTCACAGTCCTCCTGAACCGGCTCAACGACCTGTTCGAGCAGGACCCGGAGCAGGGCCAGGATCGTTCGCGCCTGACCCCCGTCCGCTCGTTGGAAGGGCACCTCGAGCTGCGGCGCGTCGGCTTTCGGTACGGCGGGCCGGAGTCGCCGGAGATCCTGCAGAACCTAACACTCCGCATCCCGGCGGGCCAAAAGGTCGCCATCGTCGGCCGCAGCGGCTGCGGCAAAACCACCTTGATCAAACTGCTGGCCGGGCTGCTCGAACCTACCACCGGTGCCATCTACTACGACCACTTGGACCTGAAATCGCTCAACTACCGCGACCTGCGCCGGAAGATCGGCATCGTGCTCCAGGAAAACCATATCTTCGACGACACCGTCTTGAACAACATCGCCCTCGGGGAGGCGGAGCCGGACTTCGACCGGGCGTTGTGGGCGGCGCACCTGGCCAATGCCCATGAGTTTGTGAACCGCCTGCCCTTGGGTTACGGCACGCGGATCGGCGAGGCGGGCTTGGGTCTCAGCGGCGGCCAAAAACAGCGCATCGCCATCGCCCGCGCCCTCTACAACGACCCGTCGGTGCTGATCTTCGACGAAGCCACCAGCGCCCTGGATACCGAGTCGGAACGGGCCATCCAAACCAATCTGGCCCAGTTGCTCGCCGGGCGTACCAGCCTGGTCATCGCCCACCGCCTCAGCACCATCCGGGACGCCGACGTCATCGTGGTGCTCGAGCAAGGCCGGATCGCCGAAAGCGGCAACCACGAGGAGCTGATGGCCAAGCGCGGACTCTACTTCTACCTCTCCAGCCAGCAACTCGGCATTTGAAATGGCAACCACCCCTGTTCACCCGGAACCGAGCGAGCCCGACCCCGCCCTGCTGCCGCTGGACCCGCCGGGCCGGGCCGCCCGCTGGACCGCCTGGCTGCTGCTGGCGATCGCGGTCGCCGCGGTCGCCTTTGTCGGTCTGGTCAAACTGCCGGAAGTCATCTCCGCCTCCTTCGTGTTGGAATCGGCCCAGGGGGAGGACCCGGTCCAGGCCCCGCTGGCCGGAGAGCTGGCAGCCGTGCGCGCGAGCGAAGGCCAGCAAGTCAAGGCCGGCGAGGAATTGTTCACGCTGCGCTCCGATGACATCCGCAACTGGCAGGCGCGCCTGCGTCAGCTTCAAGCGGATCAACGGGCGCTGACGGAGCGGGTCGCCAAACGGGACGAGGCCCACGCGGCCCAACTGGCGATCAAGGACGCGGAGCTGGTCCAGGCGGACCGGGAGGCCAGCTTCCGCCAGCGCTATCTCGACACGACCAAGGACTTCGTGCGCCGCGCCCAGAACCTGGCGACCGCCGGTCTGCTCTCCGAGGTGGAGCTGATGCGCCATCGGTTGGAGGTCGCCCAGGCGGAGAAGGACTTGGTCCTGGGCGAAAAGGCCCGCCAACAGGTCCTCTTGCAGCGACAACAGTTGGTTACGCTGCGCGCCCAAGAACGCACCGAGGAAAGAGCGGAGGACCGCAAGCTCGTAGTCCAACTCGAGACGCTCACCCGCCAGTTGGAGAACTGTAGCGGTGATCTGAAGTCCGTCCGGGCGCCCTACGACGCCATCGTGGTCGCCGTCCGGCAGCGGAATCCTGGGAGCATGGTCACGGTGGGGGCGGAGTTGTGCCAGCTTGCCCGGCGGGACGCGCGTCTGCGGGCGCGGCTCACGCTGTCCGAAAGCTCGGTTCCGCGCCTACGTCCCGGCCTGCGCCTGCGCCTGCGCTTCGAGGCCTACCCTTACCAACGCTACGGCTCCGTTCCGGCGGTGGTGGAGCAGGTCAGTCCCGCGGCGGTCGTTGGCCCGAACGGCGCGGCCTTCCAGGCCCTTTGCACGTTGGACGCCGCCTCCACCCAGGCGTTGGTGCGCCCCAAAGCCGGCATGCGGGGCGAAGCGCGGGTGGTCGTTGGGCGACGGACCCTGTTGCGGAAGGCGCTAGAACCGCTGCTGATGCTGCGCGAACGAGCGGCCCGCGGCTGAGGGCGGGGTACCGCCAAGGCCCGCCTGGCCTGTGCCCGGGCCCGCCGAGCCGCTCAGGGGAGCAGTCCGCCGAGGCGGCGGAAGACCGCCGGGTGCTCGGCCTTCAACCGCGCCAGATAGTACAGGTCAATGCGCACCTTTTCCTTAATGAACCGGCACGCCGATTCCTCGCAGGGGGTAAGGTGGCCGGTCCGGTCGTAACTCATGGCATAACAGCCCCCGCCGCAGGCGAGCTTCGCAAAACACCCTCGGCAGCGGAGGTGATCGAGGCGCCATTGGCCCGTGCGAAGGATCCACTGTTCGAACCGGGCCCACTTGTCCGGATCGAAGCCGCGCCGCACATCCCCGAGCTCGAATTGGGCATGGCCGACCAGCGACTCGCACGGAAAAAGCCGGCCATCGGCGGCCACACCAACCTTGAGGTCGGCCAGCCCGCAGGCCAGCGTTCGGTGACATCCCTCGTCCGGATCGAGGACCTCCCCGTAATCGCTGACCAGAGTCTGGCGATCAACGTGGGTAGGGCGGTGAGGATCGCGCAAGTGGTCCAGGTAATAGTCGGTATAGGCCAGGTAATTCCGGCGCCACAGGGCGAACTCCCGCTGTAAGTCCGCCGGTGGGCCGGGCGCGCCGTAAACGTGGGGAATCCAATCCTTGAGTTCAAACCGATCGATCCCCTCGCGGATCAAGCCTTCGGCGGCGGCGATGTACTCGTAGGGTGGGGGGATGACGCACGTCACCGAGTACGGCAACCCCTCCTCCTTGAGTCGCCGGACATGGTCCCGGACCAACGCGAAGGAGCCGCGCCCGCTCCGCGCGAAGGGGCGGTTGGCATCATGCGCCGCCCTGCGAGCGTCGAGGCTGACCACGATGGTGCAGAGATCAGGCCGTTCCGCCAAAACCCGGAAGACCCGGCGATTATAGATGGTGCCGTTGGTTGAGAGGATCAGGCGCACCTCGGCACCCTGAGGCTGGTGATTGAGGTCTTGGAGGCCGCGGGCAATGCCAAGGACCGCCTCCGGCGCCAAGAGCGGTTCGCCGCCGAACAGGGTCACATGTACCCGGCGATGTCCCGCGCCCTGGATACTCCGTTTGACCAACGCCACAACCTCCCGCGCCGTGGCGGGGGACATCAGCACCCGGCGGCGGCCAAAGGTGCCGCCCTGGTTGAAGCAGTAGCGGCAGGCCAGATTGCATGCTTGGGCCGTATAGACGTTAAAGGCCAGGGGTCTCTGGCGCCACCGGAACCGCGTCTGGCGGGGCTCGGGTTCGAGGTCGGGATGCTCGCCACCCCGCAGACGCTCAAGCTCGCGCTCGAATCGCGCCGCCGGTGTGCGGGAGCGGGGGCGCCGAGGCGTCGCCGCCGTCCGAGTGCCGGTCCCACCACTCCTGAGCCGCTCCAGCGCATCCTGGGCCCACCCGGGCAGCGTATCGTAGAGGATCCCCTTGTGTCCGTTAAAGAGCAGTGGCTTGCCGTTGACTCGAAAGTACACGACCAACCCCGCTGGGTCCACGGCCAGCAGGCCACTGTCCGCAGGGAGCGTCATCTGCCTGTCCTCGGCGCTCAAATGAGGCGTTGGGAGGCCGCACGTGGCTCGCGCGGCCAGTCCCGGTGAGGCCCGCGGGCCCGTTCCATAAACGGCGGGGGTTTCGTACCCTCAGCCACTCGCCGCGACCTCACTGGGCTTCGCCTCCTGCCGAGCCCCCGGGAGGCCGCCGAAGCGCCGCGCCCCATCGCCCGCGTAAGCGGAGACGACACGCGCCCGGCCAGAGGGAGGAAAGCTGGCTCGCTCCCGCCGCTTGGCCTGCGCTTCCCGGAGGCTCAGGACGATCTCTACCTCACCCGCGTACGAGAACCGGGATCCGATGGCATTCCCTGACAGAAGCACCCTCCTTTGACGTCCTTTTTGATCTTCAGGTCCCCGAGTTTCGTC
>JAJXTA010000161.1 GCA_021784265.1 bacterium
GACAAACGTCGCAAAGCGGAGGAAGTTCCGCTCCCGGCCCACGTTGCCAAGATAAAAGTCGATGGTGTAGCTCAACGACTGGAAGGTGAAAAAGGAGATGCCCACCGGCAGGACGTAGGGGAAGCTGAAGGGCATGAGCGTTGCCGGGTCGGGCAACTGCCAGCCCAGGTGGAGCCAGGTCAACGCCGGGTTCAGATTCTCGACGACGAACCGGGCGTACTTGAAGAAAAGCAGGAGCGCCAGATTGTTGGCCAGGCTGATCAAAAGCCAGATGCGCCGGCTGCTCCAAAGCGCCCCCAGCGCCATCAGCCCCAGCAACCCGCTCAGGCCGGCGAGCGCCGGCCGGAGCGTGGTGGGTCCCGCGAGTGCCCCCGCGCCCGCGGCCAGGGTGGCGATGGCCGAGCCGACGAAGGACCAGCGCAGCACCGGGTCCGCGAACCGCAGCCGCGTCAACCGCTCCCGCACCCGGACCGGTTGACCGGCGAGCGGACAGTGGTCCATCAATCCCACGAGGCCGTAATCCAACGCCGTCGAGTAGAGCACCAAGAGCAGATAATAGGGGTTCCACCAGCCGTAGAAGAAGTACGAGGCCGCCATCAGCCACGGCAACCAGAGCCGCGTGGCACGCAGGACAAAAAAGCCGGGGTACACCACCAGGGCGAACACCAAGAACGGCCAGGTATGGAAGAGCATGGCGGCCTGGGAACCTAGGGCATCGACCGGGAGGCGTTCACTGGGGCCCCGCGTGGCGCGCGCAGAGGTCAGCCGTTGGCGGGAGTGGCGTCAACGGTGGGCGAGCAACTGGTTCAGCTCCGCCACGGTGGGGCGGCGCACACAACGGAACCCGCAGTAGTCGGTGAAGAAACAGGCGTCGGTGTCGCCGGTCTTTTGCCCTTGGCGGTAGGAGGCCCGGCACATGTCCGCGCTGGCCTTCCAGGAGCCGCCCCGCAGGACCCGCTTGACGTCCTTGCCCGGGCTGGGCGGGCCGGGCGGGTCCAGCGTTGGGCTGTGCCGATAGTAATTGCGGTCATAAACATCCTCGCACCACTCGGCCACGTTCCCGTAGAGGTCGTAGAAGCCCCAGCGATTGGGCTTCTTTTGGCCCACAGGGTGGGTCATTTCCTGGGCGTCGTCCGCAAACCAGGCATACTGGCGCAGACGGTCTGCCGCCCCGAAGTCGTACGGCTCGGTCGTCCCGGCCCGGCAGGCGTATTCCCACTCCGCCTCGGTCGGCAGGCGGTAGCCGTCGGCCGCGAAATCGCAGGTCCACTCCGGCGTCTTTTCGTTGTAACAGGGCTTGAGGCCTTCCGCCAGGGACCGTTCATTGCAGTACTGCTTGGCGTCCCTCCAGCGCACCCGCTCGACCGGGCGGTTCGGGTTGTCTTGCCAGTGGGACGGGTCCGGCAGTTGGACGCGGACAAACTGGGCGTGCGTCACCTCCTCCTGATCCATGAGGAACGGGCTCAGGCGGACGCGGTGGGCGGGGGCCTCGTCCGGGTTGCCGTGGTCGCTGCCCATGAGGAACTCGCCTCCCGGGAGATAGACCATCACCACGCCCGATTTGGTCTCGACCTTGGTCGGTGCGGTCGGGGAGGAGGGTCCGTGGGCCGCCACCGGGTCGGCGCTCGGGTGCGGGTGGGCGGAGTCGGTCTTGCCGCAGGAAGCCAGCAGCCCCAGCGCCACACTCAAGCTCCAGCGGGCCAGCCTCCCCCGCCAGCGGGGGCGGCGCCCATCGGCGCCCGCGCGGGGCCACATTTCACCCAAGCAAGCAGGATACATCGGGGCGCATCGTACCCGGTGTCGCCCGCCGGTTTCAAGCCGCGACCGGCCGCGGGCATCTTTCCTGTTTACACCCGGGGGCGGGTTGCTACTATCGCGGGGCGTCGCAGAACCAACATGAAGAAAATCGAGGCAATCATTAAGCCCTTCAAGCTGGAGGATGTGAAAGAAGCCCTGGCCGAGGTCGGCGTCGAGGGCATGACGGTGACGGAGGTCAAAGGGTTTGGCCGCCAGAAAGGGCACACCGAAATCTACCGCGGCAGCGAATACACCGTGGACTTTCTGCCCAAGATCAAGATCGAACTCGTGTTGGGCGACCAGACGGCGACCGCGGCGGTGGAAGCGATCCTCAAGGCCGCCAAGACCGGCAAGATCGGGGACGGCAAGGTCTTTGTCAGCCCCGTGGACGACGCCATCCGCATCCGGACTGGCGAGACCGGCGAGCAGGCGGTCTAACCCCACCCGGCGACCCGTCGGATTTCTGTTTTCCGGGCGCGGTCCTGGCCGCGGCCCGGCCGGACCGCAACAACACTGACCAATAAATAACGTTAGCTAATTGGATACGATAAGATGAGCACCCCCAAACAAGTCATCGAGATGGCCGGCAAAGCCGGCGCCAAGATGATGGACATCAAGTTCGTCGATACCTTCGGCACCTGGCAGCACTTCTCCTGCCCGATCGGCGAGTTGAACGAGGAGATTTTCCGCGAGGGTTTGGGCTTTGACGGCTCCTCGATCCGGGGCTGGAAGTCCATCGAGGCCTCTGACATGCTGGCCATGCCCGACCCGGACACCGCCTTCATCGACCCCTTCTGTGCCGCTCCCACCCTGAGCCTGACCTGCACCATCGCCGAGACCGGCACCCACGCGGCCTATACCCGCGACCCCCGCGGCTTGGCCCAGAAGGCCGAGAAGTACCTGGCCAGCACCGGGTTGGCGGACACGGCCGTCTTTGGGCCGGAGGCGGAGTTCTTCATCTTCGACGACGTGCGTTTCGACCACAAGAGCAACGGGACCTTCTACGCGGTGGAGAGCGGGGAGGCGGTGTGGAACACGGGGCGGGAGGAATTGCCCAACCTGGGCTACAAGATTCGGCACAAGGAGGGGTATTTCCCGGTGGCCCCGGCGGACACCCAGCAGGATATCCGCACCGAGATGTGCCTGGTGATGGAGGCGTTGGGGGTGAAGATCGAGCGGCAGCACCACGAGGTGGCGACGGCGGGGCAGGCGGAAATCGACTATCGGTTTGACACCCTGGTGCGGGCGGCCGACGCGATGATGGTCTATAAGTATGTGATCAAGAACGTGGCCCGCAAGCACGGCAAGACGGTGACCTTCATGCCCAAGCCGCTGTTCGGGGACAACGGCAGCGGGATGCACACGCACCAGAGCCTCTGGAAGAAGAACAAGCCGCTCTTTGCGGGCACTCAGTATGCGGGGCTGAGCCCGATGGCCTTGCACTACATCGGGGGCTTGTTGAAGCATGCGCGGGCGTTGTGCGCGCTGTGCAACCCGACGACCAACAGCTACAAGCGCTTGGTGCCGGGCTACGAGGCGCCGGTGAACCTGGCCTACAGCTCGCGCAACCGTTCGGCGGCCATCCGCATTCCCACCTACAGCGAGAACCCCAAGAGCAAGCGGATCGAGTATCGGCCCCCGGACCCGGCGGCCAATCCGTATTTGGCGTTTGCGGCGATGCTGATGGCGGGGTTGGATGGGGTGCAGAACAAGATCGATCCGGGCGAGCCGTTGGACAAGAACATCTACGAGTTGCCGCCGGAGGAGTTGAAGAAGGTGCCCAACGTGGCGGGGAGCTTGTCGGAGGCGTTGGACTGCCTGGAGAAGGACCACGAGTTCCTGCTGAAGGGGGACGTGTTCACCCGGGACTTCCTGGACATGTGGATTAGCACCAAGCGCAAGGAGCACGACGCCCTGCGCCTGCGCCCCCATCCCTACGAGTTCTTCCTCTATTACGACGTCTAGGCCCTCATCGCACGGGGCTGGCGGTGGCACCCCCGCCGCGGGTGGGACCGCCGCCAGCCCAACGCCCGCGGACCCGGGCGCTATCGGCTTCCGCCGGCGGGCGGGATGAGGATTTTCCGCAGGGAGTTCAACGCCACTTCACGCGTGGCGGTGTCGCCGTTTTCAATGACTCGCAGCAACGCCGGCACGGCCGCCCGCCCGAGCGGGCCCAAGAGCCCCACGGCGCCGGCGGTATAGAAGCGCAGCTGCCCCACCCCAAGGCGGGCCCCACTCTCCGCGCCCCCGCCTCCCTCGAGGTTGGCGATCAACACCGGCAACACGTCCGCCAGCGCGACGACGTGGGCTTGCTGCACCTCCACCATCGCCACCGCGGCGCTGCCGCGCACTTCCGCGGCCGGGTCTTGCAGCGCCACAAGCAGCGCGGGCATGGCGGTTATCGCCGCTGCGCCAAACTCACCCAACGCCAGACACGCATGCCAGCGGACCCGCCGGTCGGTGTCCGCCAGCCGGGCCACCAACGCCGGCACCGCGCGCGCCGCGCCGCACCGCACCTGCCCCAAGGCGCGACACGCCAACGAACGGACGCCCGGGGACGGGTCCCCCGTGAGCGGCGCCAACGCCCGCGCCACCGTGTCACCGAGCCCGACCGGATAACCGCCATTCAGGGCCGCCCCGTTTCCGAGCGAGCGGATGGCCTCAATGCGGACCACCTCCTTCGGGCTGGCCAGTGAAGGCAGGAGGGCCGCCATGGCGCTGGGACCGATGCGGTCTAGGGCCGCCCCAAGGTAACCCCGGCCCACGATGCCGGTCCGGTCGTGGTTCAGGAGGTGGATGATGTCTAGCACCAGCGGCTCCGCCTCCCGGCCCAGCACGCTGCACGCCAGTAACGCCCGACGGTAGCGGTCCTGGTCCGCCAACGCGAAACGGAACTGAACGAGGGACTGCCGAGCCAAGAGCGCGTTGAGCCTGATGGTTAACGGCGAATCGACCCGTAGCCGGCGGCGGAGGCCGGGGAGCGCCTTGCGGCCCAAATGTCGCACGGCCGCCTCGGCGCGATCGCTCCCCGCGCCGGGCCGTTGATCCTCCAAGTCCAGCAGCCAGGCGCTCAGCGGGCGGCCTTGATCCAGCGGTTCCTCCGGGAGGCCCGTGAAAAGCAGGGCACCCACCGACGCCATGAGCGTCACCACTATCGCGCCCAACCAGAGCTTCAGGTTCATCGTCCGGGAAGGTTTTTAACCCTCCGCCAAGGGACTACAAGGCAAGAGGAACGCCAGCCCTCGCGGGAGCACGCGGGCCCCGTCCCTGGAAGCTGGGGCGCCCCACGGCTCCAGACTCCGGCGCCGGCCGGCGGGTTGACCAAAACCAGCGACCGAGCCGCCGCGGCGCCGCCCTCCGTGTGGCGTCGTCGGCGCGGTAGCGCGATTACGGGGCGGCCGGCATGCCCGCGGTCACAAAGCCCACCGGCGGCACGACGACCCCGGAGGGGAGCCGATAGGCACGATCGCCGAAGTTCACCGTGACCTCGACACCGTTCGCGAACCGCGTCTGCTGCACGTCCCGGTCCGCCGTCAGGATGCGGTGATCGACCATTTCGGCATAGCCGACGGCACGCGCCACGCGGCAAACCTGGGTGTAGCTCCGCACGAACCGGTCTTTGTTCTGTTGCCACAGCGCGCGGGTGAACATGAACATCGGCGGGGTGCCGTAGAGCACGTTGAACAGATCGCGCTTATCCCAAAGGGAAGGGAGCTTGTTGTTGTAATCACCCCAGTACCAGTGGGCGACCACGCAATCATGATACACCAACTCCCACAGGGGCAACCGGTAAGCTTGGCCCAACTGGAAGCGGCGGACCGCGTCCGGCACTTCGGTCCAGAGGCGCTGCATGTCCCGCCCGGCATCCGGCACGCGATAGGGCCCCAAGCTGAGCATCCCCTCGAAATAGTCAACGTACGGCGCCGCAGCCTCGTGGCCCGTCTCGGAGCCAGTGACCAGTTTGAGGTCATCGGCCACGTAGCGGAGCAACTCCGTCTTCCAATGGCGGCTCTCCGCGCGGGTGAGCGGATGAGCCGGATCGTAACACTCGCGCCAGGGTGAGGCGGTGGTGGTGTCGATGAACCGGCACCGGTACAGGTGCGTGGCCAACTCGTCCGGAATGCGGCGCGCGGCATAGGCGGGGGCCACCCGATCACATAGGACCCCGCACGCATACCACTGGCCGTTGGTCCCGCGGACCTCCCAACCGCGCAGCCAGTCGCCCCGCGGACCCCGCATCAGGTCCTTGGGCCAGCCCGCCGTGGTCCAGTCGGGATGCACCCCCCGCAGATATTTGAAATTCGCGGGGTCCATCACGTCTTGGTAGATGTCGTACCGACTGGTCAGGACCTTCATCGCGTTGAGGGCGCGGAGGGTGTCTGGCGAGGCTCGGTTGCTCCAGAGCAACCGTTGCATCCCCAGCGCTTGCATCTCCTGGGCCATCGCCAGACCGTCGGGGGCGAAATACCAGATGTTCGCGGCCCCAATCAACAAGTCCACGTTTGGGTTGGCACGCGCCTTTTGGCGCAGCGTCTTGAGCCGCCCGGCCTCCTGGGCGCAGACCCGGTAGCGCTTGCACATCCCCACATACCCCCCGCGCGCCAGACAAACATAACGCAACCGCCGCGGGTAGCCGAAAGCGCCCTTCCGCGCGTCCCACTCCGGGGCGACAAAGAGCCGGCCCGCGTGCCGGTCGAGCCGGATCGCGGCATCATCGGGTGTTTCAATGATTGTCATCAGCCCCGCCTCACCCGCAACCACCCCCCAGAAACCCATACAGATGCCATGCCCGCCATAGGCGATCAGGCGCGTCGGAGCCACCGCCTCGTCGGTCACCGGATAGGAAATGCCCTCGTTA
>JAJXTA010000162.1 GCA_021784265.1 bacterium
CATGTATCACTTCCGTTGGACACTGGCCGCGGCTGGCGGCCAAACCCTGGCCGCGGGCGAGCGCGTGCTCTATCTGCAGCCGTTCGTCAACGACCGTATCGTGGCGCGCACCACGATGGCCCGGCTGCGCCAGACGGCCGCGGAGGTTGCGCTGCGGCTGCCCCTGGCCTCGGCCGCGCTTGAAGCCGAGGCCGGGCGCCTTGAACAAGCGGCCGGGGAGCTCGAGGCGCGCCTCGCGGCCGCTCCGCCTCCGCCCCCGACCGCCACCCCGCCGGCCTCGGACCTCGCGGCCGCGCTGGTGGCGCGGGCCCAACGAGCGGGCCGAACCGCCGCCGTGGCCGCGTTCCGCGCCGAATTGCTCGCCCGCGTCCACGCCGTGGTGACCGAGGAAACGCCACGACCACCAGCCTCCCCACGCCGCCCATAAACCCGCGTGACGCCGCGACCGAACAGCGGTCCGGTGCGAGTAAACCGCCGGGCGCTTCACGTCGCCGCGCTCAGACCTCGCCCGCGGCCGGGAAATATTTTGACACGCCTTCTGGTTCGACTAGCCTCCCGGAAAAGTTCACGCTTATGAGATTTGGCATCAACACCTTCCTGTTTACTTCCCCGTTCACCACCGCCAGCACCAAGCTCTTCGGCCAGTTCAGAAAGTGGGGTTTCGAGTCCATTGAAATCCCGATCGAGAACCCCTCTGATATCGACCCGACGGCGGTGAAAGCCGCGCTGGACAAGCACGGCCTGGTCTGCGGCACGGTCTGCGCCTGCGTGGGGCCAGACCGGGATTTTCGCGGGACTCCCGAGCAACAGAAGAACGCCATGGACTACATGGTCCAGGTCTTGGATCAAATGCTCGTGCTGGACTGCCCGGCCATGATCGGGCCGATCTATTCCTCGGTGGGGCGCGCCGATGCCGTGCCCCCCAAGGAGTATCAGCGGCAGTGGAAGACCGTGGTGAAAAACCTCAAGGCCCTCTGCAAGCAGGCGGAGAAGCGGGGCCGGCTGATCTGCCTGGAGCCCCTGAACCGCTTCGAGACCGACTTCATCAACACCTGCGAACAGGGGCTGAAGATGATCCGCGACGTCGGCAGCCCGGCCCTCAAGCTCCACCTCGACACCTTCCACATGAACATCGAGGAGAAGTGCCAAGCCAGCGCGATCCGGCGGGCCGGGCGCCAGCTCGGCCACTTCCACGCTTGCGGCTGCGACCGCGGGACGCCCGGCCACGACCACATCGCTTGGCCCGAAATCGCCAAGGCCCTCCGCGAGGTGAAGTACGACGGTGACGTGGTGATCGAATCGTTTACTCAAGACGTCAAGGTCATCGCCCGCGCCGCGGCTATCTGGCGCCAGATCGAGCCGAAACGGGACGACATCGCCGTCAAAGGCCTCGCCTTTCTGCGCCAGACCCTCTGAGGAGGGCCGGCGCGCCCCCGCGCTCGACCGCAAGGCCCCGCCGCGACCTCCGGGTGGCCGACCGTCAACCCCCGCACCTGCCATGAAACGATGCCCTGACAGCCTTCGCCCCCTCGCCGTGGCGTGCCTGCTCGCCGCCTGCTTGCACCTCGCCCGTTCAACGCGCGCCGCGGACGCCCCGGCGCTGGTTCCCGCCGAGCGCGGGTTTCGCTCCATGTTCAACGGCCAAGACCTGCGCGGCTGGCAGGGCAACACCAACCTCTGGTCGGTCGAAGACGGCCTCATCACCGGGCGCACTACCAAGGACACTCCGGCGCCCCACAACACCTTCCTCATCTGGGGCGGCGGGCGGGTGAGCAACTTCGTCCTGCGCTTCGCCTACCGCGTGATCCCGGGGGATGACCAAGGGTTCGCCAACTCCGGCGTGCAGTACCGCAGCAAGGTGACCGACCAGGCCGGCTTCATCATGGCCGGCTATCAAGCGGACATCGAGGCGGGCCCTACCTACACCGGGACGCTGTACGACGAAGCGGGCGGGGCCGGCGGGCGCGGGACCATGGCGCAACGGGGCGAGACGGTGCGCTGGGGCCCCGGCGGCAAGCAGGTCCTGGCCACCAGCGGCACGCCCCGCGACTTGCAGGCGGTCATCAAGACCAACGACTGGAACGACTACGAAATCACCGTCGAGGGCTGGCACTTCGTCCACAAGATCAACGGAGTGACGATGATCGATCTCACCGATGACGACCCGGCCAAACGGGTCCCCAACGGCGTCATCGGACTCCAGCTCCACGCCGGCCCGCCCATGACCGTCCAGTTCAAGAACCTCCGGATCAAACGCCAAGACCGGAAGATCGTCTTCGTGGCGGGCACGCCCAGCCACGGCCCGGGTGACCACGAACACCGCGCCGACTGCCTGCTGCTGCGCGCTTGCCTCGACCCGCTGCCGGGCTTGCAGACCGTCGTGGTCACCAACGGTTGGCCCCGGCACAACAACACCCGCGTGTTCAATGGCGCCGCCGCGATCGTGCTCGATGCCGACGGCGGCGACGGCAACCCCTTCATCCAGGACGACCGCCTCGAGGTCCTGGGCCGGCTCATGCGGCGCCGGGTCGGCTTGGGTTGCCTTCACTACGCCGTCGAGGTCCCCAAGGACCGCGGCGGCCCGGAGTTCTTGAACTGGATCGGCGGCTATTTCGAGACCTACCGCTCGGTGAACCCGACCTGGGAAGCCGACTTCACCCGCCTGCCCCAACACCCCGTCACCCGCGGCGTTCATCCTTTCAAGATCTCTGATGAATGGTATTACCACATGCGCTTTCCCGACGGCCTGGCCAACGTGACTCCGATCCTGACCGCGGTGCCCCCCGACCGCACCCGCGGCCAACCGGGCGTCAACGACGCCCACGGCGGCAACCCGGAGGTTCAGAAGCACAAGGGGGAACCGGAGCACATGATGTGGGTGATCCAGCGCCCCGACGGCGGACGGGGCTTCGGGTTTACGGGCGGGCATTTCCACCGCAACTTCGGCAACGCGGAGTTCCGCAAGGTCGTGCTCAACGCCATCCTCTGGATCGCGCGCGTCGAGGTCCCACCCGAGGGTGTCCCCTCCGAAGTCACCCCGGACCAATTGCAGCAGAACCTCGATCCGAAAGGCCGCTAGGCGGCCCACGACCGGGAGGAAACGGCGGCCGTGCGCCGGGCTCGCGCGAGGCGGATCTCGGCCGGCAACCGGGCCTCTTTGGCCCGGAGAACGGTTTCCGGCCCGACCCACTGGTTCTGCGCTCGTTGGGTCAGGTTGCCTTCGAGCGCCCGCGCCTTCTGGACCAATCCCCTCCAAGACGCTCACTCGCGCGTTCGCGGTGGTGCAACGGTCCCCGGCCGCCTCCGCAGTGGCCTGGGTTGCGGCCCAGCGCTCGGCCCAGACTGCCCTGACCGTTCTGAAACGCCGCGTCCAGGAGCGCCTCGAGACGCGGCAGCGGGGCCAGCCGGGCTGCCTGCAAGGCGCGGACGCTGGCCCAGAATCTGGCCCCGGGCGCTTGTGGTCGCACGGGCGCTTTGGGGAACCTGCGTCCCGAACGGGGAACAGAAGTAAACGACACAACCTGAGGCGCGGTTTCACTGGGCCATGCGAGGGCGAACCGCGCCTGGGTCGAGTCAAAAACGCGCTTGCGTCGGCCCGGGATTCCTGGGGAAATGGCCGCCGATGAAGCTTCCACTCCACCTCCTCGGGCTCGCCCTGATCCTGGGGGCCCTCAGCGCCCACGGGGCCGACCGCAAGCTGGTCATGATCGCCGGCAAGCCGAGTCACGGGCCCGGCGAACATGAGTTTCGGGCCGGGTGCCTGTTGTTGCAGAAGTGCCTGGAAGGAGTGCCAGGCCTCCACACCGCGTTTTATGACGGTGGCTGGCCCAAGAGCCCGGATGCCTTTGCGGGGGCCGATGCCGTGTTCCTCTACGCCGACGGCGGGGACGGGCATCCGTTCTTGCAGGAAGATCATTTGCCGATCATCGCGGGCCTGATCAGCAAAGGGGTGGGCCTGGGGCTGGCCCATTACGCCGTCGAGGTACCCAAGGAACGGGCGGGCCGCCAGTTCCAGGCCTGGGTCGGCGGCTATTACGAGACGGCTTACTCCTGCAACCCCATGTGGTCGCCGGATTACCAGAGCTTCCCCGACCACCCCATCACCCGCGGGGTCAAACCCTTCACCACCCGGGACGAGTGGTATATCCACATGCGCTTTCGCCCGGAGATGCAGGGGGTTCTCCCCATCCTGGTAGCCAAGCCCTCCGATCAGGTCCGCCGCGGTCCCTACGTCTATCCCCCTGGACCCTATCCGCACATTATCGCGGCCAGTGGTCAGGATGAAATCATGATGTGGGCGGTCGAGCGCCCCGACGGTGGGCGGGGCTTCGGGTTCACCGGCGGCCATTATCACCGGAACTGGGGCAACGATAATGTCCGCAAACTGGTGCTGAATGCCCTCTTATGGATTGCGAAGGTGGAGGTCCCCGCCGACGGCGTTCAGTCCGCCGTGAGCGCGGAGGAGTTGGAGCGGAACTTGGACCCGAAGCACCGTTAGGGCGCAATGCGGGGGGGGCGGTTGTAACCCGGGACCGTGGTGGGCTGTCTTTAGGTGGGTAACCAGCCAACTTGTCCGGTGCCGAACCACCAGAACCCAACCACATTCCGCAATGCAGACCCCCGCTCCTCACTGGCCGCTCCTGGCCGCCGCCTTGCTGGGCCTGAGCCTGGCGACCACCGCCACGCTTGCCCAGGCTCCCTTCAATAGCCGTGGCCCCCGTCCCCCGCGCGTCGTTTCCCCCGAGGTGTCGCCGGACCGGCAGGTGACCTTCCGGATCTTGGCACCCAAGGCGGAGAACGTGCGCTTGAGCGCCGGAGATCTGCCCGGGCTCGGGCGCGGCCAGGAGTTGACCAAGGGGACCAACGGGGTGTGGGAGGTTACGGTGGGGCCGGTGGACCCCGGCGCTTACCGATACAACTTCAATGTCGATGGGGTGCCGGTCATTGACCCGCGCAACCCGGCGACCAGCGAGTCCAACGAGAACACCTGGAGCCTGGTCTATGTGCCGGGCGCCGCGTTCATGGACACGCAAGAAGTGCCCCACGGCGCCGTCGCCGCCGTCACCTATTACTCGACCGCGCTGAAGCGCTTCCGGCGCCTCCATGTGTACACCCCGCCCGGCTACGAGCTGGGCAAGGGCAAGTTCCCCGTGTTCTATCTCCTGCACGGAGCCTCGGATTGCGACGCCTCCTGGAGCACCGTCGGGCGGGCCGGGTTCATTCTCGACAACCTGATCGCCGCCAAGAAGGCCAAACCGATGATTGTGGTCATGCCCGCCGGACACACCGGTCCCTTCCGCATGGGCGGCCCCCGCCCCACGGGCGATGAGTTCGCCCAAGACTTTCTCGCCGACATCATGCCCCTGGTCGAAAAGAATTACCGCGTCTATGCTGATCGCCAGCATCGCGCCATGGCCGGCCTGAGCATGGGCGGCGGCCAAACGCTGAGCATCGGCATCCCCCATCTGGACCAGTTCGCTTACCTCGGCGTCTTTAGCTCCGGGGTGTTCGGCATCACGGGCGGGGGTTTTGGCGGGCGCGGCAACCAACCGCCGGGCCCGAGCTTCGAGGAGCAACACCGCGCGATCCTCGACGACCCGAAGCTCAAGCCCGGCCTGAAGCTCTTCTGGTTCGCCACGGGCAAGCAGGACTTCTTGCTTTCCACCTCCCAGGCGACCGTCGCGATGCTCCGCCGGCATGGCTTTAACGTCGCCTTCCAGGAAAGCGACGGGGCTCACACCTGGATTAACTGGCGCAATTATCTCAATGAATTCGCGCCCCTGCTCTTTCGCTAACACCCCATGACAACGCCGAAAGGAGTTCCGCCACGCGCCACTGTTGGCCGCCGCTGGGCAACGCTGGGCTTATTCCTGGCCACGAGCCTGACCCCGGGCGCCTGGGCACAGGACCGGGTGACGATTGCCGACGGCACGCTCCAAGGCACGGCCAGCGCCGGCGTTTACAGCTTCAAGGGGATCCCGTTCGCCGCGCCCCCGGTCGGCGACCTGCGCTGGCGTCCCCCGCAGCCGGTCCAACCGTGGGCCGGCGCGCGCCCGGCGGACAACTTCGGGCCGCGCGCCATGCAACGCCCCCTCTTCGGCGACATGGTTTTCCGCGGCGCGGGGATGAGCGAGGACTGCCTCTACCTCAACGTCTGGACCCCAGCCCCGCGCTCGCCAGCCAAGCTCCCGGTGCTCGTCTATTTCTACGGCGGGGGCTTTGTGGCGGGTGACGGTTCGGAACCGCGGTACGACGGGGCAAGCATGGCGCATCAAGGCCTCGTCGCCGTCACCGTCAACTACCGGCTCGGCGTCTTCGGGTTCTTGGCCCACCCGGCCCTCGCCCAGGAATCGCCCCAGCGGGCCGCCGGCAACTATGGCCTGCTGGATCAAGTGGCCGCCCTCCAATGGGTCCGCCGAAACATCGCCGCGTTCGGAGGCGATCCGCAGCGGGTCACCATCGCGGGCGAATCGGCCGGCTCGATCTCGGTAAGCGCCTTGATGGCGTCGCCCCTGGCCAAGGGGTTGATCGCCGGGGCGATGGGCGAGAGTGGGTCGATCCTCGGGGCGCTCCCCGCCGCCCCGCTGGCCCAAGCCGAGCGGAGCGGCGTCCGCTTC
>JAJXTA010000163.1 GCA_021784265.1 bacterium
GAACGCGCCGCCCCCATGCCGGCCCATGCCGCCGTAACTGTCCACGATGATTTTGCGCCCGGTCAACCCCGTGTCGCCCTGCGGTCCACCGGCGACAAAGCGGCCGGTGGGATTCACCAGGTACTGCGTGGCCCGGGTGAGCATCTCCGCCGGAATCACCTTCTTGATCACCTCCCGGATGATGAAGTCCTTCAGGACGCTGTGGCGCACGCTGGCCGCGTGTTGGGTCGAGACCACCACACTGGTCACCGCTTTCGGTTGGCCGTCCTCGTACTGGACCGACACCTGGCTCTTGGCATCCGGGCGCAACCAGGGAACCTTGCCCTGTTTGCGGATCCGCGTCAGCTCCCGGCCCAGGCGGTGGGCAAACATGATCGGCGCGGGCATCAGCTCCGGGGTCTCGTCGCAGGCGAACCCGAACATCAGCCCTTGGTCGCCCGCCCCTTGCTCGGCGGTGGCCTTGCCTTCGGCGGCCCGAGCATCGACCCCTTGGGCGATATCCTGGCTCTGGCGGGTGATCAAGTTCATGATGAACACCCGGTCGGCGTGAAACACGTCGTCGTCGTTCACATAACCAATCTCCCGAATGGCCTGGCGGGCCACGGCGTTGTAATCCAGCTTGGCTTGGGTGGTGATCTCGCCCCCCACCACCACGACGTTGCTCTTGGCGTAGCACTCGCAGGCCACCCGGCTCCGCCGGTCCTCGGCCAGGCAGGCGTCCAGCACCGCGTCTGAAATGGTGTCACAGACCTTGTCCGGATGGCCTTCGCCCACGGACTCCGACGAAAAGATGTAGTTCTTGCTCATGAATCAGGTTGCCAACGACGGTCAGTTGCACGTCACATATTGACGTATCAAGATGGGAAGATATATCATTTTGGCGCGCCGTCAACCGCGAAGTGCGGGGCGGCGCCGAAACGAACATGCCCCTCGCCACCCCGAACACCCCGACCGGCGGCGCCGCCGGCCCCCGGCTGGGGGCGGGGGCGCGGGGCGTCCACCCGGGCGGCGGTCCACGGGCGGGTGGTGGGTGGCGGGGTTAACACGCGTATGTCGCAATCCTTGAAAGTCCTGCGGGCGCTGGCCGACCCCACGCGGTTGCGGATCATGGCCTTGCTGGAGAAGAGCGAGCTGTCGGTGCGGGAATTGCAGGAGGCCACCGGCATGGGGCAGTCGCGCATCTCGACCCACCTGGGGCTGCTGCAGGAAGCCGGGTTGGTCGATTCGCGGCGCGAGGGCAAGCGGACCTTCTACCAGTTGCCGGCGGGCGCGGAGCCACGGGTGCGGGAGCTGCTCACGATTGGGGGGCGCGGGGCGCGGGAGCTGCCGGAGTACGAACCGGACCAACTGAACCTGAAGCGGATTCTGGAGCGGCGCCAGGATCAGGCGCAGGTGTATTTCAACCAGGTGGCCGGGCGGTTCGACCGGAGTTATGGGCCGGGGCGGTCGTGGCAGGCCTTTGGGCAGTTGCTCTTGCGGATTCTGCCGCCGGTGGTGGTGGCGGACTTGGGGTCGGGCGAGGGGCTGCTGAGCGAGCTGCTGGCCCGCCGGTGCCAGCGGGTGATTGCCGTCGATAACTCGGAGAAGATGGTGGCGTTTGGCGCCAACAAGGCCAAACGCAACGGCCTGAAGAACCTCGAGTTTCGGCTGGGGGACTTGCAGGAGCCGCCCATCGCCTCGGCCAGCGTGGACCTGGTCATCCTCAGCCAAGCCTTGCATCACGCCCCGGAACCGGCCCGGGCGGTGGCTGGCGCTTACCGGATTCTGCGCCCCGGCGGGCAGGTGATGATCCTGGATTTGTTGCGCCACCATTTCGTCCAGGCGCGGGAGCTGTATGGGGACCACTGGCTGGGCTTCGCCGAGAGCGACCTGCAACGCTGGCTGGAGGCCGCCGGCTTCAAACAGCTCGAGATCGCCGTGGTGGCGCGGGAGGAGCAGCCGCCGCACTTTCAAACGGTCTTGGCCGGCGGCCGCAAGTAACCGCGCGCCCCGGCGAGCCGCCCCGCCTCGCCCGCGTCAGGGGGCGGCTCCGTGGACCGCCGCGCCGGAGGTGGGGAAGCCCACGGACTGGGCGATCACGATGGTCTGTTCCGGGCGCAACCGCATCGCCTGAGCCAGGGGCGCCCGATTCAGCTCGTGCACCACCGTCGCCAGGCCGCGGGCGGCGCAGAAGAGGTAGATATTCTGGCTGATGAATCCCGTGTCGATGGCATTGTAGAACGCCCGTTCGGCGGGTTTGGCCTTGGGCATGCGGGTGGCGTCGGCCACGTAGATCAAGGCCACCGGCGCCTGGGTCACGAACTCCTGCCCACCGGTTTGGGCCCGCAGGTCGCCCACCCGCAGGGGCCGGAGGCGCTGGGGTTTGGGTTCGAACAGGTACAGTCCTTGGGGCGTGGCGACGTAAAGGTCGATCTCCTGTGAGTTCATCGCGGAGGGCGCCGTGCGATGGGGGGACTCGGGTCGGTTGACGCCGAAGCCGGCCCACAACAGGTCGGACAGGGTTTGGGCCGGGAGCGGCTCGGGACTGAATTCGCGGCTGGTGCGACGCAGCCGCAGGCAGTCCAGGAGCGGGGTGCCTCCGGCCATGTGGGGGGTCGGCAAAAAGATCGGGGGCGGCAACGCCGGCGGGTCTTGGGCGGTCGCGGCGCCGCTGAACCAGCCAAAGACCAGTAATAAGGCCACAGACCGAAGAGAGCCAGGATTCATGAGGACCCACTATGCCCGAACGGCGGGAGGCTGGCAATGGTGGCGGGGTTTGCGGGGGTGGCGCCATCGGGTCCGCTCCGCCTGCGGCGGCCCGCCGACGGTGGAACGGCGCTACGTGGGGCCTGGTGGCGGCGGGACCTTGGCGCCGCGCGCCCACCGGGCTGCTTCAGGATTCGGGCGGCAAGTAACGTTCGAGGGTGGCGCGGGCCAAGCGCAGGCCGGTGGCCTCGAGGTGACAGCCGGCCAGAGGATCGGCCGAGGCCCCGTGGGGCGCGGCGGGGTCGGGGGCGGGATGGTCCCGATAGACCGGGTCGTGCCAGCCCTCGATGGTCAGATCCGAGTCATAACCGATCCGCAACAGCGTATGGATGATCTGCCCCCAATCCGCCTGGCCCAGGCCGGGGAAACGGTGCTCGGTGACCCCGGGATGGCAGGGGCCGTAGGTGGCCAGCAAGGCATGATCGACGTAGGCGTCCTTGGCGTGGACATGGAAGATGCGGGAGGCGAACTTCCGGAGGTTGGGCACCGGGTCGATGAACTGGCAGAGGAGGTGGCTGGGGTCCCATTCGAGGCCGAGATTCTCGCAACGCGTGGCGTTAAAGAAACGCTCCCACATCGCGGGGCGATCCAACATGTTGAAGCCCATCACCGGCAGGTGCCAGGGACCTTGCGGACAGTGCTCGAAGGCCAGGCGCACCCCGTGGTCGGCGGCCAACCGGGCCAAGGGTTCCCAAAAGGCCACCAACTGGGGCAGATGCTGCTCGAACGGGGTATAGACCGGGTTGCCACCGCGTTCGTTGATGCGGGTCTGGATGAGCGCCCCAGCGAACCCGGCCACGGTGCGTACGCCGAGGTGGGCGGCGACCTCGATGGCTCGCTGGAAGGCGGCCCGGGCAAAGGCGGTCTGCGCTGGGTCGAGGGGGTTGGCGTAGAGGGCCACGATCGCCGTCAGGCGCAGTCCCCGGGCGGCAGCCTCCGCCGCCACCCGCTCGGCGGCGGGTTTCCACTCCGCGTTGGAGGGGCCCGCCGGGCTTTCGGCAAAGCGCACCCACTCGAAGGCGCGAAAGCCCAGCTCCGCCGCCCGCTCCAGGTCGGCGAGGCTGCTGGTGGTCATGAGGCCGAGGCGCATCGCTAAGTTCGTTGCGCCGGCAGCCTAGCCCGGGTGTGGGGGCCGCTTCAAGCGTGGCGGCGGTCGGCGGCCTTCCGCCTGGGCGCAGGCATTACGAGGGACGATGCACTTCCTACCCCCCCGGGGGGGTGGGGTGCGCGGCCAGGGGCCGCGCCGGGTCACTGCGCGGCCACGACGTTCCAATGCAGGCGGATCATGGTGCTCAGGCTGGGGGTCGAGGGGGGCAGTTTGCTCGGATCGAGGAAGTTTTGGTCGAAGCTCCAGTTGCGGGCGGGCGGATTATAGACGCCGCTCATGCCCCAGCGGTTGGTGGCATAACGGCTGGGGAACATGCAGACGATCGAGCCGTTATACGTGAAGGGGTTCGAGCCGCCCCAGTTCTCCAGGAAACGGGGGAAGTTCTCGACCCCGCCGCTGTAGCTGTTGAAGACGCTGGTGGGGACGTTCCCCGAGACGATGGCGGCGTTGACCGTGGTGGGTTTGGCGTTGCGGCTGCTGAGGCCCAGGCTGCTGTTCGCGTCCTTCCAATTACTGGACAGGATGGTGATGGCGTCGGACATCAGGGCTGCCGGGTAGGTGGCGCTGGTGTTGGTGGTCCCCAAATAGCCGCTGTTGTAACCATTGTAATTGCCCTGCACGTAGAGGGGTTGGGGCGTGACCACCGTCAGCCCGCGGCTGGGGAGCACGGTGCCGTTTTGCAGCCGGACGGCGCCCAACTGGGTGCCGCCCAGGGTGCGCTTGTCCTGGACGTAGAGCGTGCCCACGGGGTGCCCTTCCACGACCCGGAGGGTGGCGTTGGTCGCGTTCCAGGCGGTGAAGTTGCCCACGTCCACGGTGATGGCCTCGACGGTCTTGCCCTCGCGGGCGTCGTGGAAGGTGGCGTTGGTGCTGACAAACTGGTTGACCTCGGCGGCGCTCAGGTCGGTGCCGAACCCGTCGCTGCGCCCCGAGGTCGCGGTAATGGTCGCGTTACTGACCGTCACGATGAGGTCGGCTTGGTTGTAGAACCGCTGTTTGCCCATCGCCGAGTTGGGGTCCTCGCCGCTGGGCGGGGGGTCCAGCAGGGCCTGGACGGCCGCGGGGCTGTTGTTGGTGCCGATGGGCAGGTTGAGACTCGCCACCCCGGAGAGGTGGCCGGCTTGATAGGTGACCGCGCCGGCCGGGGGCCCGCGCGAGTCGCCCGGGGCGCGCGAGAAAGTGATGTCGCCGACGGCCCCGACATCGCCGCGAAACGTCAGCGCACTGTCGGGCAGGACGTACATCTGTTGGTTGGCATGGACCTGCCCCCAGATGTTGAACGGCTGGCCGCAACTGATCTCCATTAGGATGTTGTAGAAGATGGCGAACTGAAACAGGGGGATGGTGGCGACCTGCACCTGCTGCCGCACCCCGGCGATGACCGACTCCCGCCCTCTGGTGTTGCGGGCGGCCGCCCCCACCTGGAAGGTGGCCGCCATGCCCTTGAGGTTCTGGTAGGCCCCGCCCAGATTGGTGTAGGTGGTCGTGCCGAGGTTGGTGACGATGAGCTGGTTCGCGTGGCCGGCGCCGTCGCTGAAGGCGTAGCGGCCCCAGGTCGCCTCTTCGGCGGCGAGGGGGACCGCGGCGTGATACCGCGCCAGATTCGCCCACACGGTGCCGGCGCCGCTGTTGCGAAAGTCGCTTTCCATCAGGCCCACAGCCTTCTCGGTGGCGGCTTCCGCGGCGGCGAGGGATTTCTGGTACTCGTTGTTCCGCTCGGTGGTGCGCCGGGTGTCCGAGGTCCAGCTCATGGCGGCGGCCAGGGTGAGCAAGGCGACGGCGGTCAGGCAGAGGACCAACACCAGGGCGTAGCCGCCCGGACCGGGCGGGGGAAGGCGACGGGTTTTCATTGGAAGACGCGGCGGGTGACCTTGGTGTGGATTTGGTAGAAATCGAACAGGCTATTGCTCCCCAGCGGGATGGTGTGATAGAGCAATTGATAGAACTGCAAGGTCAGATCAATGGCTTGGTTGCTGCGCTGGGTGGTGTTGGTGTTGCCCTGGTAATCTTCGCCGGTGAAGGTGGTGATGTTGGTGAGATACTGGGCAATGATTGTGGGGGTGTTGGAGTTGAGGTCGCTCCGATACATCAGACAGTCCACGTTGGTGTCCAGGTAGTACTGGCTGGTGATCGCCGGCGGCCCCAGCTCCACGACCTGGATCGCGTTGCCCATCTGGGGTGAACTCTCGGCGGCGGGAACGAAACTGTAAGCGTCCCCCATGCCGATGATTACATTGTCAGCTTGGCGAATGTCGGCCACCAGCCGGTTGATGCCCTTCTGGGCCTGTTGGTTGGCCCCGAGCTTGGCCTGCATGATCTGGTAGAGCTGCAGGCCAAAGAGGTGGCCGGCGATCATGGCCGCCGTCGCCAGGATCAGGATCACCATGACGATCATCATTTCCGGCAGGGTGAACGCGCGCTGGCGCGGGGAGCGAGGGGGGAGGTTCATCGCGGCGGGCGGGGGCTCACAGGGTGTCGGGGGCCCGATAGGTGACCATCTCGTTGGTGCCGGTCTCCCCGTTGATGAAGGGCCAGGTGCAGGTCACCTTGATGCACTTGAGCGGGGGGTTGTTTTGCACCTGGGTGATCGTGGTGGTGATGGTGGCGTAGGTAATGTTGGTGCCCTTGCGCGGGAAATCCAGCGGCAGGGTCGCGGTCGGGAAATTCGTTGCCACCACCTGGTCCACCACCGGGAAGGCACCTAAGTCCCACTTGGCCGCGCGGACTTGTTCCATCTGCCGCAAGGCCAAG
>JAJXTA010000164.1 GCA_021784265.1 bacterium
AACCATCAGTGTGGACTGGGGCGTGTGGTTTTACGGTCTGCGGCGGTTGCCGGATGGCGAGATGCTGTTGCGCTATAATGCCCCGGGCATTATCTGGCCTAACGCGGACTTCTTTGGCGTATTCGTGTTGTTCGACAACGCCCCAAGTACTGCGCCCGCCCAGTCGTGGGGTTTCGTTCAGGGTTATGGGACGCTGATCGACAGCACGGCGCCGCAGGCGCCGGTCCGGTTCTATCTGCCTGGGGTGCCGCATTAGTGTCGGCTCAGGGGGCGGGGCATCGCAGTTGCGGAGACTTATTGTGGGTCCTGCGTCTGATAACCGGAGGGCGCCTTCATTGAGGAGCTCTACGGGGTGATGACCGTCGGCGACTCGGCGCTGATCACCGGGTTGGGGTGGGATACGGTCAAGGGCATCGTTAAGGCCAAGCGGGAGCGACGGGCCGGTCATCCCCGGCTCAAGGACCTCCAGTCGCTGTCGATCGACGAGATTTATGTGGGCCGGACCAAGAAGTTCTACACGCTGGTCCTGGACTTGGAGAACGGGCGGATTGTCTGGGTGGCACCGGGTCGGGGTGGCGATGCTTTGCGCAAGTTCTTCCGCGCGTCGCGTTTGCGCAAAACCCGCATCACGGCCGTGGCGATGGACATGAGCGCGGCTTACTGGGCGGCGGCGGTGGAGCCTTGGCCGCCTGCGGCCATCGTGTTTGACCGATTCCACAGGGTCGCCCGGCCGGAAATTGCCCGTTGACGCTCTACCGGCGACTGTTAGGGTGCGGTTGATTCGGCCGAGTCGATAGGCGGTTCAAACGTCCTGATGGGCGGGATTATGAAACTAGGAAACTCCGTTGCGGTCGGGTGCGTGGCCGGTGTCAGCCTCTGCGCCGCGTGCGCGCAGATCGTCGCGCCGCATGAAACCTTGGAGCCACCCTCGGGGCCGATCGTGGTGAATGCTGGCTTCAGCCCCGTGCCGCGGATACCAACGAGTGCGCCCGCGGGGCCCGCGTCACAGCCCATTGACCTGACCCCCTTCTACGGGAAGGCGAGCGGGACGGAGGGAGATGCCTGGTTCACCCACGAAGATTGGAAGATTGTCCCCAAGGGATTGCAGACGTTTGATGGGATTCTCTTCGACGTGTCCGGAACCATGTTGCTGCGGGGTACGAGCTTGCCCCAGCTCAAGGAAGCCATTCGCGGCATCCCGATCCAGCGACGCTGCCGCTATATTCACTTGCTGCACGGCCTGGGTTACAGTGATAACGACGGCACGACGGTCGCGGTGATGGAACTCCACTATCCGGACGGCCAGCAGCGGGATATCCCGATCGTGGTCGGCATCCATGTGCGCAACTGGTGGAAGGAGCCGCAGGAGCCCGTGAGCGAGGTGTTTGACCTCGGGTCGGGGGTGGCGTGGAGCGGGCAGGGGACCTACCCGGCGGCGCCCACCAGCGTGCGCCTGTTTCGGAGCACGTTCGTGAACCCGCGGCTCAACGAACCGATCGACCACATCGATTTTGTCTCCAAGAACAGCCGGGCCATCCTTTGCATTGTCTCGATCAGCGTGGGGTACCAGCGCCCGGTCACGGTGGCCAAACCGGCCGCCCCGTGAGGTGCGCCCGTTGCCGGCGTGCCGATGGCCATGAAGCGGTGTTGGCTGGTGCTGGGCGCGGTCGTGTTGCTGCTGGGGGGCGTCGGGCTGGCCGTGCTGCTCGTGCCTCGCGAGCCGGTGTACCAGGGACGGCCCATCAGTGTCTGGATCCAAGAGTTAACGGGGCCGGTGGCGAACTTCGCCGGGGCGGTCGCGTCCCCCACGCTGCCCCGGTTGTTGGCGCAGACTCCCGGCCCGGAGATCCTGCCTTATCTGCGCGCCACGTTGCACCGAGGCAATTCGACCGTGTCGCGCCTGTATGTGCGGTGGTATCCGCGGTTGCCGCCCCCGCTCGTCCGGCGGCTGCCGGCCCCCAACCCGCTGCGGGACACCCAACTGCGCTACCGCGCCGGGTTGATCCTCTACTACATGGGCCCCACCGCCGCCGCGGCGCTCCCGGACCTGCGTGACGCTCTGCGGGACGAGAGCCCGGAAGTGCGGCGCATCGCGGCCACCGCGCTCGGGGTGCTGGGACCCGCCGCCCGGTCGGCGGCGCCAGCACTGCTGCGCGCCTTGCAGGATCCCATGCCCGACGTGCGGCGGGCCGCCCTCCGCGCCTTGCCTGGCGTCGAAAACGACCCGGCGCGGCTCGTGCCCGCCATCGCGGATCGACTCAAGGACGCCGATCCCGGGGTGCGGACCGACGCCGCGGAGATGCTCAAAGACGCCGGTCCAAAGGCCGAGTTGGCCGTGCCCGCTCTGATCCGGGCCTTGGAGGACCCTGATAACGACGTGTTCATCTTCGCGGCGCAGGCGCTAGGCCGCATCGGTCCCTCCGCCCGGGCCGCCGTGCCCGCCCTTGAACGAGCCTTGCGCGCGCCCCGCCCGTACAGCGAGACCACCCTTCGCTGGGCATTGCAACAACTCCAGCCCCAGCCGTAGCGGCGCCGGGCTGCTCCGAGGCTCCGGGTGTGCACAAAGGAACCGCCGGGATTGCGGCGGCGCGGCGGCGCGCGCATCGCTTGGTGGCGTAACCCCACGGCTAGCCGCGCCAACACGGGCGCGGCGCGGGCCGCCCCGTGCGGTGCGCCCGCCTCTATTGACAAATGGCGGAGCCTGGTGGAACTTAACCACGCAGTAAGCCGGTTGAAGGGAAAACGACGATGAATACGACCGCTTTGATCCCATGTGCGCTGCTGCTGCTCTCGGTGCCAACAGCGTTCGCTCAAGAAACGCCTAAGGCCCCCGCTCAGACGCCGCCTCCCGTTCGGGCCGTGGAACCCCAGCCGTCCGCGGAGCAAGAACCGCCCAAGGCCCCCGCCCAGAAGCCGCCTCCCCGGACGGAACATGCGCTCCCAGTGCCGACCCGGACGAAGGAACTCCCCTTTCTCTTGGTCAAACCCAAACCCCGCCCAGGCGGTCCGGTCACCTACGGCGGAGCGTTGGCGGATATCGTGCATGCGGACAAACCGCTCCACGAGTTGAATCCGTTCGCCCCGGCTGAATACGGCGACGGGACCCAGAATCTGGTCCGTGACCCCATCACCGGCAAACCCCAGGGGATCGCGCTGTTTTCCCTGCACTTTTGAGGTCAGCGGCGCTTCCCCACCCGGTCCAAGAGGACGGCGGTTAGGAGAATGAAGCCTACCAGGGCCTTTTCCCAGTGATCGCCAATGTTGAGGAAGCTGATGGCGGGGCGGATGGTGGCCAGTAAGAGGCAGCCCAGAAAGGCCCCCAGCACCGTCCCCTTTCCGCCGCTGAGGCTGGCCCCGCCCACGATCACGGCGGTGATCACCTTCAGTTCGTCGCCTTCACCGGCAGTGGGAATGGCCGCGTCCAACCGGGCGCAGAACAGCAGACCGGCCAGGGCGGCGAGGGTGCCCGAGAGGGCGTAGTTGAAGACCTTGAGCCGGTTGACCGCGATGCCGCTGAGCCAGGCCGCCTGTTCGTTGCCCCCGAGATAGTAGTTCTGCCGGAAGAAGCGGTGCTTGCGCAGGAGCACGTCGGCCACCACCACCAAGAGCAGCGAAACCACGATCGGCATTTGCACACCGGTCCACTGCCCACCCCCCAGCCAGCCCGGCCAATGAACCGCCAACACGCGGCCTTGGCCCAGCCAGCAGAACCCCGGGGCGAAGCCGGAGCGTCCCACCCCGCCGGACACGATATAGGTTAGGCCGCGGGCGAGGAGCATCGTGCCGAGGGTGGTGATGAAGGGGTTGATGCCCAGCCGGGCGATGAACAGGCCGTTGGCAGTTCCAATGGCGGCGCCCACTCCTAAGCCCACGGCCAGGGCCAGCGGCCACGCGACGTGCAGCGCCGGGTCGCGCATCAGCACCCCGGCCACCATGGCCGCCAAAGCCGAGACCGATCCCACCGAGAGATCGAACCCCCCGGAGACCAGCAAGACGGTCATCCCGCAGGCCATGATGGCGTAACCGAAGAGATACAGGAGCACCGTGTTGATCGTGGCTGGAGCCAGGAAGGCGGGATCGTAGAGCCAGAGGCCCAGCCAGAAGCCGGCGACAAGCAGGAGGATCCGCAGCTCGCTGAGGCGGCTGAGTTGGCGGAGCAGGGAAGCGGGGGGCGGGTTCATTCGGTGTCGGGCGTGTCGTTGGTGGCGGTCGCGGGCGGACTCTCGGCCCCTAGCGCGGCAGCGATGATCCGTTGCTCGGTGGCCTCGGCTCCGGTCAGGCGAGCCACCAGCCGACCCGCCCGCATGACCAGCACCCGGTCCGCCAGCCCAAGAATCTCCGGCAGGTCCGAGGAGATGAGCAGCACGGCCGCCCCCTCCTTGGCGAGGCCCCGCAACTGGCCATAGATTTCCGACCGCGCCCCGATGTCCACTCCGCGGGTTGGTTCGTCAGCGATCAGGAGCCGCGGACCCAGCCCGATCCAGGCGGCCAAGAGGACCTTCTGTTGGTTGCCCCCGGACAGCCGTCCGATGGTCTGGTGCACGTCGGGCGCGACGATGCGGGAGCGTTCGCGGCAGGCCCGCGCGTGCTGCTCCATCTGACCATCCCGCACGAAGCCCCAGCGCCCGCAAAAGCGCCCCAGGCCCGGGGCGGCGAGGTTGTGGGCAATGCTCTGGTCCAGGAACAAGCCCTGGCCTTTGCGGTCCTCGGTGACGTAAGCGATGCCCAGCTCAATGGCCTCGCGCGGGGTGCGCGGGTTGACCGATACGCCGTCCAGCCGAATCTCTCCCTCGAGCGCCGGCTCGGCCCCGAACAGGGCGCGGCCCAGCGCGGTGCGCCCCGCCCCAACCAAGCCCGCCAGCCCCACAATCTCACCCGGCCAGACCTCGAGGCTGACGGGGCCAAACGCCCCGGGCCGGGTCAAGCCCGCGGCCTGCAGCCGCGGCCGGCCGCCCCGCTCGGCGCCGCCCCGTTTCCCGAAGACGGAGTGTAGCTCGCGCCCCACCATGAGCCGTGCCAACGCTGCTTCCGTGACCTCCGCGCGGGCACAGGTGGTCACCCGTCGGCCGTCGCGCAAGACGGTCATGCGGTCGGCCAGCGCCAGCACCTCCGGCAGGTGGTGGGAGATATAGACTACGCCCTTACCCAGGGCGCGCAGATGCCGGATCAGTCCGAAGAGGGCCTCTTTCTCCCTTTGGGTAAGAGAGCTGGTGGGCTCATCCAGGAGCAGGACCTTCGGTTGCGCGGCCAGGCACTTGAGGATTTCGACCACTTGTCGTTCGGCCAGCGCCAACTGGCCCACGAGGGTGTCGGGGCTCAGGCCGACACCGAAGCTGGCCAGGATCTGTTCGGCTTGTCGCCGCAGCTCCGTTCCGCGGATGAAATGCCAGCGATTCACCGGTTGGCGGTTGGGAAGAAGGTTCTCTGCCACGGAGAGTGAGTCGATCACGCTCAGTTCCTGATACACCGCCGCCACCCCGGCCGCCGCGGCGTCACGAGCGTGCCGGAACCGCACGGGGCGCCCACCGACGAGGATCTGGCCCGCGTCCGGTTGGAGTGTGCCGGCCAGCAGGTTGATCAGGGTGCTCTTGCCCGCCCCGTTTTCGCCTACCAAGGCGTGCACTTCGCCCGAGAGCACCTCCAGGTCCACGCCTTCCAGGGCTTGGATACCGCCGAAGCGCTTACCCAAGCCGCGGACCGCCAGCGCCGGAGCCGCCGCGCTCACCGGAGAAAGAACCGGTAGTTCGCCCGGTCCACAATCGTCACCCCGGTGTCGATGCTGGTGGGGACACCGGGAACGCCGGCGGCGGCATTGTCGCTGGTGATCGGGGCGGGGAGGTGGTTCAACTGGTAGAGAATCGCTACCGCATAGACGGGCATCAGGGCGGTTTGCTGGGCGACCGTCGCTTGGATCACCCCCGCGCCGATCTGTTTCAGGACGGCGTTGTCGCGATCCATAGCCACGATCTTGACCCGGCCCACTCGCCCCGCTTCCTTGACCGCGGTCGCGGCCCCGGCGCCTCCAGCGGCCTCGACGCAGGCCAAGCCCGCCAGATCTGGATAACGCTCCAGCAGCAGGGCGGCCACTTGGGTCGCCTTCACGGGGTCGCTCTCGGTGTTGGCCACTTGCACTACGGTGATGGCGGGGTACTTGCTCAGCGCCGCCTTGTAACCGTCGATGCGTTGTTCGAGGTTGGATTGCCCCAGCCTGGTTAAGAGCGCCACCTTGCCCCGCTGGCCGATCAACGCGGCCAACGTGAGGCCCCCTTGGTAGCCGGCGTTGAAGTTGCCGGTGCCGACGAACGCCACCCGTTTGGAGCGAGGCAAGTCGGCATCGACGGTCACTACCGGAATCCCCTGCGCGACCGCCTTGTTGATCACTGGGGTCAGCGAGTCCTCGAACCCCACGACGACCAGGCCGCCTGGCTGCCGCGCAATGGCCAGGTCCAACGCCGCCACCATGGCCCCCATGTCGAAGTCGGCCGGACCGGCATAGTCAGTCTGCACCCTGAACAATTCGCCCGCTTGCCGCAGGCCCAGCTTATGGTCGTAGAAGTACTCGAGGTTGCCCAGGGCGGAGACTTCGATGTAG
>JAJXTA010000165.1 GCA_021784265.1 bacterium
TGGGGTGGCTGTGGGGGGGAGGCCGCGGCGCCTTGGGCGGTTTCCTGGTGGCGGGGGTGGCGCGGACTGTCATGGTGCAGCAGATGACGTTTTGCATCAACTCGCTGTGCCACACCATCGGTCGGCAGCCCTATTCGAGCCGTTGCACCGCCCGCGACAGTTGGCTGCTCGCGCTCTTCACTTTCGGGGAGGGCTACCACAATTTTCATCACGAATTCCAGCACGACTACCGGAACGGGGTGAAGGCGTGGCAGTTCGACCCGAGCAAATGGTGCATTTGGTCCCTGCACCGCGTGGGGCTGGCCCACCGTTTGCGCCGTACCCCGCCCGAGAAGGTCCTGTTGGCTGAAGTCAGCGAGCAGGAGCGTCGGTTGGCGGCCCAGTTAGGACCGGAGTGCCGGCTGCCCCAGGCCATTCGCGCTCATCTGGAGGCCGCCGGGCGCCGGCGGCGCGAGGCGGCTAGGAACTGGGAACGGCGGTGGGCCGAGTATTCGGCCGCGGCCGAACGGCGCGTTGATGCCTCCTGCGAACGGCTGGCTGAGGCGGAGCGCCACCTACGCGAGGCCGCAGCCCACCTGCGGGCGACGATTGAGCACTGGTACGACGCCCACCAGCTAGCCCAGACGGCGCTGGCCTGAAGCCCCAGCCCGCGCCGGGCGGAGGACCGGCACCCAGGGGCGTGAACTCACCGCTGCGCGTGCGGCCCATGCGGCGGAGTGATGTCCCGTGGGCTGATTCGCTGCGGGCCTTGGCGGGCTGGAACCAGAACCGCGCCGATTGGCGGCGCCTCCTCCGCCTGGAGCCTGACGGCTGCTTCGTGGCCGAGTGGGCAGACGCACCGGCAGGCACCGCCACGACGTTGGTGTACGGGATCGGGCTGGCCTGGATCGGAATGGTGTTAGTGCATCCGGACCTACGCCGGCGGGGTGTGGGGACCGCCTTGCTCGAACACTCTCTGGCCCACCTGGAGCGACGCGGCGTGCGCTGTGTGAAACTCGACGCCACTCCCGCGGGACGGCCAGTGTACGAGCGGCTCGGCTTCAAGCCCGAAGCGGCCCTGACCCGGTGGGAAGCCGCAGCCTCAGGTCCCCCAAGACCCGCCCGCCACCCAGCCCGAACCTGGGACGCCGGGGCAGTGGGGCGGGTGGCCGGCCTGGACCTCAGGGCGTTGGGAGTGGCGCGCCTGGGCGTTTTGCGCGCGCTCGCGCGCGCGAGCACGTCCGCGTTGCTGATCGAGTCTCCCTCGGGGCGGGTGACAGGCTTCGGACTGGCACGTCCCGGGGCGCGCGCCAACTACCTGGGGCCAGTCGTGGCCACGTCGGGTATCGCCGCCCATACCTTGCTGGACGGGTTGCTGGCCGCCTGTGAGCGCCGGCGGGTGTTCTGCGACCTTCGCGACGATGACGCTGCCGCCGTCGCCTGGGCCCGACGCCGAGGCTTTGTCCGGCAGCGAGAGTTCACCCGGATGTACCGCGGCGAGAATCTGAGGCCGGCCAACCCCCGGCTGGTCATCGCTTCAGCCGGGCCCGAGATTGGATAAGGCGGCGGGCCAATGCTCCGACGCCAGCTCGCTCACCCCGGCGCCGCCACTTTCCCTCTCCGTTCCCGAGAACGCGGCGCCTCGCGGCGCTCCCGAGATTCCTGGGTCGGGCGCGTGGGGCTCGACAACCGGGAGTGGCTGCCGTAGCCTGCGGGAGAATGAGCCTTTTGAACCACGTCGGACGTCAGCCGCTCGTCGGGCTTGCGTTGGTCCTCTTCGTGCTCCGTCTTGTGGCGGCGCCGCCCAGCCCGGCGGTCGCGCCTGAAACCAGTGTTCACCCCGGGATCAATGACGAGTACCTCAAACCGGGTCTGGTGGTGACGCAATGGGTCGAGCGCTTCGAGAGCGAGGGGCGGGAGATCTACGCCCAGCGCGCGCGGATCGTGGAGGCGGCGCAGCTCAAGCCCGGCTCACGGGTCGCGGACATCGGGGCGGGCACCGGGCTGTTCACCTTGCGTTTTGCGCAAGCGGTGGGACCGCGGGGCAAGGTTTACGCGGTAGATCTCGTGAAGGACTTTCTGGCGTATATCAACCAGCGCGCCACCGCCGCCGGCCTCACGAACATCCAGACGGTTTTGGGCACCGATCGCTCGATCGCCCTGCCGCCCAACTCGGTCGATACGGCTTTCGTCTGCGACGTGTACCACCACTTCGAGTACCCGCAAAGCTCGCTCGCGTCGATTCATCGGGCGTTGCGCCGAGGGGGACAACTGGTGGTGGTGGATTTCAAACGGATTCCGGGCCAGACCTCGGCCTGGGTTTTGAACCATGTGCGCGCCGGCCAGGAACAGGTCACGGCCGAGGTCCAAGCGGCGGGGTTCCAACTGATTGACGCGCCGGACTTCCTGCGGCAGAACTATCTGCTCCGCTTCCGCAAGGTCGGACGGTGAGGGCTGCGCCCGAGGGAAGGGGAGGGGTGGCTGGGCGCCGGTCTGGGCTTGCCGCAGGCGAGCCCCGCCGCCCATGAACCGCGCGCGTCCGCTGGGGCTGGTGAGCGCCACCGCGCTGGTGGTCGCCAACATGATCGGCACGGGGGTGTTTACGACCAGCGGATTCCTGTTGCGCGATCTGGGTTCGCCGTGGGCGGTGCTGCTGGCGTGGGTGGGTGGGGGCCTGTTGGCGGCCTTGGGGGCGGTGAGCTACGGGGCGTTGGCCCGGCGATTCCCGGAGTCGGGAGGCGAGTATCTTTTTTTGGCCCGCACGGTGCATCCTGCGGCGGGCTACGTGGCGGGGTGGATCTCGTTGCTCGTCGGCTTTGCCGCTCCCTGCGCGGCGGTGGCCTTTGCGTTTGGGGAATACGTCAAGGGCTGGTGGCCCGGGTTAGCGCCCAAGGTGGTGGGTGGGGTGCTGCTGATCTTCTTCTCCGTCGTTCACTCGGTCGGGGTGCGCGGGGGCGCCTGGATCCAGAACACACTGGTGGTGGCGAAGATCCTCCTCATCGGCGCGTTCGTCGCGTTCGGATGGAGCCACGTACGCCCGGCGCCGCCCGTGGCCTTGCCGGGGGCGTCGTGGACGGCGCTGGGGCTGGCGGTGGTGTGGGTGTCCTTCAGCTACTCCGGCTGGAATGCCGCGGTCTATGTGGGCGGGGAGGTGGCGGCGCCGGATCAGAACCTGCCGCGGGCGTTGCTCCTGGGCACGGGGATCGTGACCGGGCTCTACTTGGCGCTCCACGTCGTGTTTCTGTTCGCGGTGCCGCCGGAGGTGTTGGCAGGCCAGCTCGAGGTGGGGCGCTTGGCTGCCGGATCGCTGGGGGGACCGCGACTGGCCGGAGGGGTCACCGGCTTGATCGCTCTCGCGTTGGCGACCTCGGCCTCATCGATGATCATGGCCGGTCCGCGGGTCTATGCGCGGATGGCCGCGGACGGTTGCCTACCGCGCTGGTTCGCCACCGCGGCCGGGCCGCCGCGGCGGGCGATTGCGTTGCAGGGAGCGGTGGCGCTCCTGCTGCTGTGGTTGTCGGCGTATGAGAGCTTGTTGACCTACATCGGGTTCACGCTCGGCCTCTGTGCGGCGGGGGCGGTGGCCGGCCTGATGCGGCTGCGGCGGCGGGAAGGGGCGCGGCTGTGGGTGCCGGGCTGGCCGGTCGTCCCGGCGCTCTTTGTGGTGGCGGTCGCGGCCGTGGCGCTGGCGAGCATCCTCCGTCAACCCGGCCCGAGCGCGTGGGGGTTGATCACGCTGGGATTACCGCTGGTCCTTTGGCGGCTGACGGCTCGCAAGGCCGGGGGCGCCTGAATCCGGGGCGGTGGCTCGGCGACGGTTCCACCCGGGCCAGAAATGGGGCTGGCGCCGCCGCCGGTTCAGACCAACTCGCGGTAAACGTCCGGATGCGGCCGGGAGATCACGACGGCATTCACCAAGACCCCGGCGTCGGCGATGACACGCCGGCCCGCGGCGACGGCGGCTTGCACGGCGCCGACATCCCCGGTCAAGGTCACAAAGGCCTTGCCCCCCAGCGCCATGGCCAGGCGGACCTCGAGCAAGGTGACCGCGGCGGCCTTGGCCGCGGCGTCGGCGGCTTGGATCAGGGTGGCCACATTGAACGCCTCCAGGATTCCCAGGGCCCCCTGCGGCTCCCCCGGCTGGGTTCGGCCCAGCGCCGCTAAGACGTCCGGATGCACGTTAGGAATCACGAAGTGATCAATCAGACAGCCGTTGGCCGCCGCGGCGCCGGCTTCGACCGCGCTTTGCACCGCGGCCGTCTCGCCCGCAACGAGCACCATGTACTTGCCGGAGCAGATCGAGCGGGAGAGCAACAACCGTACCTGCCCCGCCTTGAGCATCGTGTCGGCCGCCTGGAAGCCGGCGGCGATGCTGGAGAGCTCGATAAGCCCGACTGATTTCTCGTTCATAGTAAGGGTTCCAATTCAATCCGATCGGTGACGGCGACGACGCGAGCCGCCATGGGTGCGTGGAGGGGGACGCCCAGGGCCTCGTGGGGCACGTCGGCCAGGAGTTGGTCCGCCACCACCCGGTCACCGGCGGTGACGCAGGGTCGGGCAGGGATGCCCGCGCTTTGCTTCAAGGGCAGGGTCAATCGGGGTGGGCGCCAGTCCGTCGGTCGCCACGGGGCGGGGTGGTCGTAGGACGTGAGGGCGAGTTTCTTCAGCAGGGTCGCGATCGGCACGTGACGGCCGTCGCGCAGGGGATGGGGCTTGACGGTGGTCGGGCCGGACCAGCGGAGCCCGGCCTGGCGGAGGGCCGCTTTGGCTTGGTCGCAGGCCTCCTTGGGAAAGAGTTCCTCGGGGCAGGCCAGGAGCGTGCAGAGGCCGCACGAACAACACAGGGCCGCCCATTGATTCCAGTGCGCCGCGCCGGTGGCGGTGAAGGCTAGACTCCGCATCACCTGATGCGGTTCAACCGCGTAGCCGAGGAGATACCGCGGGCAGAATTCCGTGCAGTAGCGGCATTGATCACACGCCGACTTGCCGATACGCGCCTGGGTGGGCGCCGGCTGGAGCTTCCGTTGGATCACGTGATGCTGGCGGGGCAAGACCACCACGCCGGTGGTTGTTTTGGTGACGGGCGCGTCCAGGTTTTCGGTCGTCTCGCCCATCATCAGCCCACCGATGCATAGCACGGGGTCGGGGGTGGCAAACCCGCCGTGGGCCAAGATAAGGTCGTGGAACGTGGCGCCCAGCGGGGCGCGCACGGTGGCGGGCTGGCGCACCGCCCCGGCCAAGGTAAGGGTCTTGTGGGTGACCGGTCGCCCGTGGGCGGCGGCGGCGACATTGGTCAGCGTCTCGACGTTGCTGACCACCACCCCGACCTGGAGGGGGATGCCACCCGGGGGGATCAGGCGGCCGGTGACGGTATAGACCAGATCGTACTCATCGCCCGCCGGGTAGTAATCCCCCAGCAACGCCACCCGCACCGGGGTGCCCTGGCAGGCCCGCTGGATGGCCTCGACCGCGCCGCGTTTCTTGGCCTTAATCGCGACCACCCCGTCCTTGGCCCCGACCGCTTCCATGCTCAACCGCATGCCCGCGACCACCGCCGCCGCCTCGCGTTCCATAAGGACGGCGTCTTTGTGCAGCAACGGCTCGCACTCGGCGCCGTTGGCAATGACCGTGGCGGCCTGCGCCCGGAGCTTAACGTGCGTGGGGAAGCCACCGCCGCCGGCGCCGACGACGCCCGCCTGCCGGACTTGATCCACGAGTGTCATGCGTTGAGATGGGAAGCGGGCCGCGTACGGTCACGGCCTTGGACGCCTCGGCCGCTCGCGCGGCGACCCGAGGGGACCGCCGCAGCTTGCGGCGCCGCGCGCGCCCCGTCAAGCCGGCGGCCGCCGATTTCAGTCTGGACTTGGCGGCAATCAAGCTCTTGACTGCCGGGCATGAAGACCGCCGCAGACCACCGCCTGCCCCGCCGCCGCTTCCTCCAGCAGACCGGCCTGAGTGCCGCGGGGGTGTGGCTGACGGGGGGCGCGCTTGCCCGTGGGGGGGGCTCGCCCAACGGGTTGGTGAACGTGGCCTTCGTCGGGGTCGCCCACCGGGCGGCTGACAATCTCGCCGAGATTTCCAAGCTCACCGAGAGCGCGAAGGTGGTCGCCTTGTGCGATGTGGACGACCACTACTTGGCCGACGCCCAGCAGCATCATCCCGCGGCCCGCACCTACAACGACTTTCGGGAAATGCTCGCCGGCAAGGACATCGACGCGGTGGTGGTGAGCACGCCGGATCACTGCCATGCGGCCGCCACCGCCGCCGCCCTGCATGGCGGTCGGCATGTCTATTGCGAAAAGCCCCTCACCCATACCGTGGCCGAGGCGCGACGGATCACCGAGTTGGCGCAGCGGACCAAGCGAGTGACGCAAATCGGCACTCAGATCCATGCGGGCACCAACTATCGGCGGGTCGTCGAGCTGATTCAAACCGGGGCGATCGGGCCGGTGCTCGAGGCGCATGTGTGGTGCGGCGCAACCTATGGGGGCAAGAGCCTGCCGCCCGCCTCACCTCCGGTCCCCCCTGGGCTGCATTGGGACCTCTGGCTCGGGCCGGTGCCGCCCTGTCCCTATCATCCGGAGTATCTGCCGACGACGTGGCGCAACTGG
>JAJXTA010000166.1 GCA_021784265.1 bacterium
GTGGTACCTGCTTCTTGGGGCGCGAGACGCCGGTTCGCTGGGCATCATCCTGGTGCTGATCACGAGCACCCTCCTGAACGCGGCCTATTTCGTGCCGGTCGTCTATAGCGCCTTTTTCGGCAAGGCGCCGGAGGCGGATGCCGGCCACCAGTATCATGAGGCGCCGGCCGCGATGCTGATCCCGCTGACCCTCACGGCGTTGATTTCCGTGGGTATTGGGATTTATCCGGCGTTCTTCATGCGGTTCGCCCAGGCGGTGTTGCCATGAGATTGCTCAAGTTCATCGAATTCCTGCGGGCCCGGCTGCGGACGGTGGTGTGGCTGGGGGTGGGGGTGTTGTTGGGTCTGGTGGTGTTGGACGCCCTGCCGGGGGTGGTGGTGAAGGAACACGCGCATACCTGGGTCGAGCGGCACGTGCCGGGCTTCTGGGCCGTATTCGGCTTCGTCGGTTGTGTGGTCTTGATCATCCTCTCGAAGGCGTTTGGCCATCTCGGGATCATGACGCGGGAGGACTACTACGATGAGTAGTTTCTGGCTGCACCCCGCGCTGATTCTGCTGCTGGGCGGTTTGCTGCTGCCCGCCATTCCGGCGCGGCTCAAGAAGGGCTATCTGCTCCTGATCCCGGTGCTGGCGTTCTTGCGCACGCGGGCGATGGCGCACGGGACGTTCGGCCAAGTGCAAGTCTTGGAGTGGACATTGGTCTTCGGGCGGGTTGACGCGCTGAGCGCCGTCTTCGGCTACATTATGAGTCTGATGTGCGTGCTGGGCACGTTGTACGGCCTGCACGTGAAAGCGAACGGGGAACATGCGGCGGCGTGGACCTATGTGGCCGCCTCGCTTGGGGTGATCTACGCCGGGGATTGGCTGACGTTGTTTTTGTTCTGGGAGCTGATGGCCCTCTCGTCGGTGTTTCTGGTCTGGTACCGGCGCGGGCCGGCGGCATTGGCGGCGGGGTACCGGTATCTGCTCGTGCATACCGCGGGCGGGGTCGCCCTCCTGGCGGGGATCATCCTGCACACGCGCGGGGCCGGCGCCACCCTGGCCTTCAACGCCTTTGACGTAAGCCACCCGACGCTGGCAGGGTATCTGATCCTGGCGGGGTTCGTCCTCAACGCGGCCGTGCCGCCGCTGCATGCCTGGTTGCCCGACGCCTACGGCGAAGCGACGTTCAATGGCTCGGTCTTTCTTTGCGCTTTCACCACCAAGACCGCCGTCTATGCCCTCTGCCGCGGGTTTCCCGGGATGCACCTCCTGGTCCCGTTGGGGGTGGCGATGGCGCTCTACGGGGTGGTCTATGCCGTGCTGGAGAACGATTGCCGCCGCTTGCTGGCCTACCATATCATCAGTCAGGTCGGCTACATGGTGGCTGGGGTCGGTTTGGGCACCGATATGGCCATCAACGGCGCCTGCGCGCATGCCTTCGCCCATATCCTCTACAAAGGCCTGCTCTTTATGGGGTGCGGCTCGGTGTTGCACATGACCGGGGAGAGCAAATTCACCGAGCTGGGCGGGCTCTACAAAAAGATGCCGTGGACGTTCTTCTTCACCTTGATCGGTGGCCTCTCGATCTCCGCCTTCCCGCTCTTCAGCGGGTTCGTGAGCAAATCGATGATTATCCAGGCCGGGTTTGAGCAACATCTCCTGTGGGCCGGATTTCTGCTGAACCTGGCGTCGGTCGGCACCTTCTTGCACACGGGGCTGAAGGTGCCGTACTTCATCTGGTTCGGCAAGAACCACTGCAAGCCCGCCACGTGGGAACGGGCGGGCGAGCCGCCTTGGAACATGAACCTGGCAATGGCATTGACCTCGTGCCTCTGCATCTTCATCGGGTGCTATACCCCGTACCTTTACGGGAAACTGCCGCACCCCGTGGATTATCACCCCTACACCTCCTATCACGTTTCCGAGACCTTGCAGATTCTGCTCTTCACGGCGGTGGGCTTCTTTTTGTTGATCAAGAAGCTGGAGCCGGAAGCGACGATCAGCCTGGACATGGACTGGTTCTATCGCAAGGGCGGGCGGGCCTTCCTCTGGCTGGCCAAGCGCCCGATCCAGTGGGCGGACACCGGCGTGGGCGAGTTGTATCGGTTGGCTGGGTTGGTCCCGCTCATGTGGTCGGCCCGCTCGACCGGGCGCTTTGACGATCGCGTCATCGACGGGGCCGTGGACGGTTTGGCGCACTCGGTGCGTGGCCTCGGGCGGCGGCTCCGCGGCCTGCAACGCGGCCAGGTGCAACAGAGCTTGGTGGTGACGTTCGCGGTCCTGGCGGGTTTGGTCGTCGTCTATCTTTTGGTTTCTTAGCCCGGTGGCGCCTCTCTCATGCTCCTTCTGCCTTCCAGTTTCCCGATCCTCAGCCTACTGATCTTCTCCCCGCTGCTCGGGGCGGTGGGCGCGGCGCTGCTCAACAACGACCGCTGGCTGCGTTGGTGGAGCCTCGGGGTCACCCTGGTGATCGCCGTGCTCTCGCTCGAGCTCTACCTCGGCTTCGACCCGGGTACGGCGGCGTTCCAGTTCACCGAGCAGACGCCGTGGGTTCCGGCCCTCCACATCAACTACGCGGTCGGGGTGGACGGCATCAGCCTGCTGTTGGTGTTGCTGACGACACTGGTCATGCCGTTGACCGTGCTCGCCTCCTGGCGGTACATTACCCGGCGGGTGAAGGAGTTCATGGTCTGTCTGCTGATCATGGAGACGGCGATGGTGGGAGTGTTTTGCGCCCTGGACCTGGTCCTGTTCTTCGTCTTTTGGGAAGCGATGCTGATCCCGATGTCGCTGCTGATCGGGGTCTGGGGCGGGCCGCGGCGGATTTACGCCAGTCTGAAGTTCTTTGTCTATACCATGGCGGGCTCGGTGTTGTTGCTTGTGGCCATGATCGCCCTGTACCTGCAGGCGGGCAGCTTCAGCATCCCGGTCCTGATGGGCCGGGCCTACGCCCCCGGGTTTCAGTGCTGGGTCTTCCTGGCCTTCGCGCTCTCGTTCGCGATCAAGGTGCCCATGGTGCCGTTCCACACTTGGTTGCCGGCCGCCCACGTCGAAGCGCCGACCGCCGGCAGCGTGTTGCTCGCCAGCGTGCTCCTGAAGATGGGCACCTATGGCTTCCTCCGGTTTTGCCTGCCGATCACCCCTTACGCCACGCAGGTGTTGATGCCCTACATGCTGGGATTGTCCGTAGCGGCCATTTTGTATGGCGGGTTCGCGGCGTTAGCCCAGAGCGATCTGAAGAAGCTGGTGGCGTACTCGAGCGTGGGCCACATGGGCTTCGCGACGCTGGGCATCTTCGCCTTGAACAGCCAGGGCATCGAGGGCGCCACGCTCCAGATGATCAACCACGGGGTGACGACCGGGGCATTGTTCATCGCCGTGGGGATGCTCTACGAGCGGCTGCACACCCGCGACCTGCACCAGGCCTCCGGCCTCGGACGCGCTATGCCCGTGTTTACCACCTTCCTCGGGGTCTTCGCCCTCTCCTCGCTGGCCTTCCCGGGCACGAACAGCTTCATCGGCGAGTTCCTCGTGCTGACGGGCGGTTTTGCGCGCTCGAAGTGGATGATTGTCTGCGCGGTGCCGGGTGTCGTCGTGGCCGCCGCTTACATGCTGCGGGTGTTGCAGAAGGTGGCGTGGGGCGGTCTGGACAACCCCACCCATCCGGGGCTCAAGGATTTGGAGCCGCGCGAGGTGCTGACGCTGGCGCCCCTGTTGGTCTTTGTTTTCTGGATTGGTTTGCACCCGGAACCGTTCACGCGGGTGATGCATGCGAGTGTCCAGCACCTGCTCACCCAAGTCACCCAGTCGGCTGCCTATGCCTCCGCGTCGCTTCGCTAAGCCCCGGCGTCGGCGGCCGACGCGGCTGCCGGCGCGGCGGGCCACGCCCCCAAAGCTATGACTGTCGCCACTTTGCAAGCGTTCCTGCCGGAGCTGGTATTATTGCTGGGCGCCCTGGGTTTGTTTGTGGTGTGCCTTGGGGAGGGACGCGGGCGGCGGGCCCGCGCCGTGGCCAGCGGCGTGGCGTTGCTGGCCGTCGGCGCCAGCGCCGTCTCGCTCACCCAAAGCGGCGTGCTGTTCGACGGCACCTATCGGGTGGATGCCTTTTCCCAGTTGTTGAAAGTGGTGTTGGCTTTTGGTTATCTGCTGGTGATGCTGGTCAGCCGCCGGCTCCCCGCCATCCGGGGCGAGATTCAGCCCGAGTATTACCTGTTACTGGACCTGAGCGTGTCCGGCCTGGTGATGCTGGTGAGTTGTGTGGACCTGATCACGCTGGTGGTGGCGTTGGAGTTGGCCGCCTTCCCCCTCTACCTCATGGTGCCGATGCGGTTGGAGGCGCACGGCCAAAAGAGCCAGATGGAGGGGGCCATCAAGTACGTGATGTTTGGCATCGCCGCCAACGGGGTGATGCTGTTCGGCATGAGCTATCTGTTCGGCCTCACGGGGACGACCTCGCTGCCACTGCTCTTCCCCCGGCTCCAGCCGCTGATGCACTCGCCGCTGGCGCTGGTGGGCTTGGCCATGACCTTCTGCGGGCTTTATTACAAGCTGGCGGTGTTCCCGTTCCATTTTTGGACGCCGGACGTTTATCAAGGCGCGGCGAACGAGACGGCCAGCTTGATCGCGTCCCTGCCCAAGGTCGGGGCGGTGGCGGTCCTGATCCGGTTGGTGTCGCTCTCCGCGCCGGACAACCCGCCCCTGGTGCTTTTCATGACCGTGCTGGCGTGTGCCTCGATGTTCTACGGCAACTTGATCGCCTTGCAGCAGACCGACTTCAAGCGCTTGCTCGGCTTCTCCGGCATCGCCCATGCCGGTTACGCCCTGATCGGGTTTGTGACCCTGGATCGGGCCGGCTACAGCGCCGCCCTGTATTACATCGTGGGTTACGCGTTTATGGTGTTAGCGTGCTTTACGGTCATTTGCCACGTGGCGCCCGACGGGGAGAACCTCTCGCTGGAGCAACTGGGCGGCTTGCATCGGCGTTCGCCACTCTTGGCGCTTACCCTGCTGGTGGGCGTCTTCGCCCTGGCGGGTATCCCGCCGTTTGTGGGTTTCATGGGCAAATTCAATCTTTTGGTCGCGGCCCTGGGACGGGGCCATCTCTGGCTGGTGATCATCGCGATGGTGAACGCGGCCATCGGGGTTTATTACTATCTGAGCGTGGTGCGGGAGGCCTGCTTGCGGGAGGCGCCCGAGCGAGCGCCCATCGTGTTGCCCTGGTCCAGCCGGCTTTTGTGTGTGCTGCTCATCGCGGCGATCGTGGTGCTGGGGGTCGCACCGGGCCGGTTCCTGGATTCGGTGGCCACCTCGGTGGCCTGCGTCAACGCCGCGCCCTCGATGGCGCCAGCGGCCTTGGTGGCGGGTGGGGCACGCTGAGGCACGAACGACGGCCGCGTCGGCTCGCCGACCGAGGCCGGCCTAAGCGTCCGCCTGCGCAAAGACCCGCGGGACCACCTTCTTTACTACCTCGAGCTCAACGGTGACCTGTTCCAGGTAAGCCTCCCGACGACGAACCAGGCCGCCCAGAGCACCCTGGTGGCCCGCGCCGCCGATCACGGAGTCGCCAACAACGCCCAAGGACTCGCCATTGGGCTTGGTCTTCGACACTGCCGGGGCCTTGGCCCGGCTGTTTCGGCGCCACGGGTTCCTGCTGAGCTTCAACGCGGGGGACGCCCAGGGCACGAACACGCCGGGCCCGTTCGAGGACGCCCGCCAGGACTTGGTGGACCTGGACCTGACCAAGCTCGGGACCACCAATTACGAGGCGCGCGTGACCCGGCTCGTGGTTGGATTTGCGTACCCGGTGGACGCGGAGATCATCACCAACCGGATTTACGCCCTCGAGTATGGCGGCGCGTAGGGTTTGTGGGCGATTAGCTTTCCGGCCGCGCCTGGGCCGCCGCGCTTCGGCGCCCCGAGTTGGGGCCTGGGCGGCTGGTTCGCGGTCAGCCTGAGCAGCGCCACGAACCAGCCGGTCGGGATTGACGTTTCGACCGACCTGCGGCGGTGGCAGACGCTGACGAACTGGCTCCCCACGAGCAGCCCCTCGATTTGACCGACCCGGCTGCCACCGGCACCGCCCGGCGGTTCTATCGTGCCGTCGTGCCGTAGCCGACCGAATCCGATTGCGTTGGCCCTCCGCTTCACGGTAAGCACAGCGCCGCATGTTGAAAGCCCTTTTGGCCTGGTACGCGGAGTCGTTGTCGGCCGGCGGCTACCCGTTGATCGTTCTGCTGATGGCGATCGAGAGCTCGGTGCTCCCGTTGCCCAGCGAGCTGGTGATCCCGCCGGCGGCGATCCTGGCCCAGCAGCAGGGGCGGCTGAGTCTGGTGGGGATCGTGGCAGCGGGGGCCCTGGGCTCCTGGCTGGGCGCCACCGTCATGTATTGGGCCGCGCGCCTGGCTGGCCGGCCCTTGGTGTTGCGCTACGGACCGTACTTCCTGATCTCCCCGGCGAAAGTGCGGGCGGCGGAGGTCTGGGCGGGTCGGTTTGGTTCCGCCGGGGTTTTCGTCTCTCGCCTGTTGCCGGTCGTCCGGCATTTGATCGGTCTGCCGGCGGGCATCGTGCGGATG
>JAJXTA010000167.1 GCA_021784265.1 bacterium
CCGCCAGTGTCAATAGTGAGGACTGACCCCTTCTTCGTCCTGTCGTCCTGTCGTCCCGTGGTCGTGCTCACCAGATTGACAGTGCGGCGGCGCCCCCTTAGCTTGGCTGTGGATGAAAGGTAAGTTTGCCCAGGCGGACATCGGCAAGTTCATCGTGCGCACGCCCGGGGTACGCGGCGGCCGGCCGCGGGTCGCGGGGGCAGGGGTCACCGTGAGGCGCATCGCTGCTTGCCACCAGATGGGGATGGACCCCAAGAGATCATCATCCAGTACCCGCGACTCAAGCTGGCTGAGGTTCACGCCGCGCTGGCGTATTACTATGCCAACCGCCGGCCAATCGACAGCGATCTGGCCCGGGAAGAGGCTGAATATGACCGGTTGGCGCGCCGCCACCGCCCCAAGACCGCAGTGCTGGCTTGAACTCCATTGCCGACCTGCCGGCATCATCCTGGCGCCGCAGCAGCGCTACGGCATCGGCGAGCAGCTTCGCCGGCTCTTGCGGATTCATGCGCACAGGACTGCCGAGGACATGGCGAACCAACTCGAATTCCTGAGCCACTGGCGCTGACGCGCCCGCCCTTCTCCGCGCACCGCTCACCGTTCGCTGTTCACCCGCCCCTGACCTCGGTCCTCCGCCCTCTGTCTTCCGTGCTTGGCTCTCGTCCCCTTGCCCTCAGCCGCTCCCCGGAAAAGTGTCAATAGTGAGGACTGACCCCTTCTCGGCCACACCCCTGCCGGCCCGCGCCCCGGAGGCGCCGTCTCCACCCGCGGATTCTGCCACCGACCTGAAGCTCCAGGGTGGTCGTATGACGCTCCTGCAACAGCGTGACTGGGCGCGCCGCCAACGGCGGCTGGTGGCGTACACGGAAACCCGCGCCCGGCTCCGGGCGGCGTTGGCGGCCCTGATCCCCGGCCAGAAGGTCATCGTGTTCGGTTCCCTGACCAAGCCCGGCGTGTTCAACGATGGCTCGGACGTGGACGTGGCGCTGGAACTCGAGCCGCCCGGGCTGAATCTCTGGCGCTTGACCGCCGAATTGATGGAGCGTCTGGACCGCCGGGTGGACGTAGTGTTGCTGCCGGGGTGTCGATTCCGGGATAAAATCTTGCGGGAGGGCGAGGCATGGACCGCCTAGAGTTGCAGACCCTGCGCGGGGAGTTGCTCAACGACTGTCGCGTTGCGGTCGAGGCGTTGCGGAAGGCCGAAGAGCGCTGGGCGCGCCAGGAGCCGGTGGCCTACGAGGCCTGCGCCCACCAGCTTTCACAAATGTACAACGCCGTCGAGCAGATGGGGCTGCGGGTCGCCAAGGCCTTCGAGAACAGCGTTGATGACGAAAAGGGCTGGCACGGGGCCTTGTTGAACCGCCTTTCCATCGCGATTCCCGGCGTGCGCCCCGCGCTGCTCCCCATCGACCTTAAGCCGCCGCTCACCGAACTGAAGGGCTTTCGCCATGTCTTTGTCCACGCCTACGACTTGGAACTGGACCCGGAGAAACTGGCCCTCCTCCTCAAATACGCGCGCCAAGTGGCCGACCGGCTCTCGGGGCTGGTGAACGCGTTCATTGGGACCGTGGCCCGCGAGCAAGAGATTGAATTGTGATCCCTCCCCGCCGCGGCCACGGTGAATCAGCGGGTGATGGGACCACCTCCGGGGTTCGACCCGGAAGACCCGGACTGGCCGGCGTGGCGTCAAGATGTGTCCGCAGTGCAGTCGATGCTCGAGAAGCTCCAGGCGCGGTTGATCCCGCCGCCGAATCCAGGACGCTGACTGCTGACCGCTCACCGCTGCCCCTCCTCCGTCCCGTCGTCCTGTCGTCCTGTCGTCCCGTGGTCCCGCTGCCGCACCGTTCGCTGTTCACCCGCCCCTGTCCTCTGTCCTCCGCCCTCTGCCTTTCGTGCTTGGCTCTCGTCCCCTTGCCCGCAGCCGGCCCCCGGAAAAGTGTCAATAGTGAGGACTGACCCCTTTTCTCTTAGAATTAAAAATCATGTAACTCGAGTCGTAAGCGCGGCGTCTTCATCAATTGGACGTATGCGCCAAGCAACCACCCAACGAGGGCGTCCCTTCCCGGCCTCCGTTAGCGAGGGAAAAACGGCTACGGTCGCGGGCTGGGGGCACTCTGGTTGGCATGGCACCTGCTATTTCTCGAGCCGATGCTGATCTCGGTTCACGTGCCGAAGACCGCCGGGCTCTCCTTCTTGGAGGTGCTCAAGGGGCAGTTTGGGAGCGGGCTGGTTATCGATACCGATTTCCCCGAGCTGACGATCCATTACGCGCACTTACGGCCGGTCTATCCCCGGATTTCGCTGGCGCTCCCCGATGAGCGGGAGGGAATTCGCTGTGTGCACGCGCACGCGAAGGCGACGACGCTCCGGCGGCTCTTCCCAACGGCCCAGATGGCCATCTGGTTCCGGGAGCCCCTCCAGCGATGTCTCTCCCATTACCACCACCTGCGGCGGGTCTCGGCCTGGGTCCGGTTCACGGGACTGCGGCTGGTGCCGCGCCAGGTTGGACTGCGGGTCTTCATGCGGCTGCCCGAGGTGCGGAATTACTATGGTCGTGTCCTGGATGGCTTGCCGTTGGAAGCGTTTGACTTTGTCGGGATCACCGAGCGGTTTGACGAAAGCGTGGCCCTCTACCGTCGTTTGTTGGGCGGTGATGCAGACGGGCCTCCCGCTGCCCGGCGCAACACCAACCCGGCGCAGGCGGGGAAAGCCTACGAGCCGTCCGATGACTTGCGGCAGCTCTTTACGGAGCTGAACCAGGCTGATCTCGCCTTGTACCAGGCGGCGGTCCAGCGCTTCGAGGTCCTCCGTGGACAGCACGAATTGGTGTGACTGGGGGGGCGGCGAGCGCCGCGGCACGGTGTAGGCGGAGATCCATGATCGGGCAGCTCGAGAAGTTCTTCGATCCCCTCATCCAGCCGTTGGGTTTCATTTGGCTATTGACGGCGGCCCTGGGGTTGGGCGCGGTGACACGCCGGCGTTGGCGGCTGGCCAGCGCCCTCGGCTTCATCGTCCTGCTCACCGCGGTCCTCGGCAATGTCCCGTTCTCCCACTATCTGCTGGCCACCCTCGAACGGTCCTACCTTGCGCCCCCGCTGCCGTCCTTGTTGGCGGGCGACGTGGTGATGGTGCCGGGCAGTTACCTGGACTATTCGAACCATGACCTGTACGGTTTCCATCTCGAGCCGGGCAGCACGCGGCTCGTGGCCGCCGTGGAGCTGCTCCGGGCGGGCAAGGCCAAGGCTTTGGTGCTCAGTGGGATGGGTGGGATGGCGGGTGACGGGCGCCGCTGGAGCGAAGCGGGCTTGGCCCGCGACTGGCTCCTGGCCTGGCAGGTGGCGGGGACGCCGATCTTCTCGCTCGGCGTCGGCAGGAACACCCGGGACGAGGCGTCGCGCCTCCGGGCCCTGGCGGCCAAGCAGGGGTGGCAACGCATTATCCTGGTAACCTCCGGCTTTCACATGCGCCGCGCCGAACACGTGTACCGCAAGCTGGGGCTGAACGTCGTGCCGTACGCCTGCGACTTCTACGGTTCCGATAAGCACCGCCCCTTCAGTCCTTTCCCGAAGGTCAACGGGCTCTACAACTCCGGTCTCTTCCTGCACGAGACCATCGGCTGGTGGGTGTACCGGCTGCGGGGCTGGGTTTGAGGCCCCGCCGCCCTCCCGTCGTCGAGGGCGCGCATCAACTCTCTTATTGATAGAATCGTCGGATTATGAAGTATGATATTTGCGTAGTCGGTTTGGGTTACATCGGTCTGCCCACCGCCTCGATCTTCGCCACCCACGGCAAGCGGGTCTATGGCCTCGAAGTCAATCCCGAGGTGGTCAAGACCGTCAACGCCGGCAAGATCCACATCGTCGAGGCGGACCTGGACGTGTTGGTGCGGGCGGCGGTGCAGAGCGGCAACTTGGTGGCCGGGACCGAAGCCGTCGAGGCCGATTGCTTCATCCTGGCGGTGCCCACCCCGTTTCAGCGCGGCTCCAGTCAGGTGCCGGCGCCGGACGTCTCGTATATCGAGCGGGCCTGCCGCACCATCGCGGCGCGAGTCCGCCCGGGGAACCTGGTCATCCTGGAGTCCACCAGCCCGGTGGGGACCACCGAGAAGGTGCGCGACTGGATTCTGGACGAGCGGCGCAAGGTCGGCGCCAGCCCACGGAAGCCGGCCACCGCCGACCTGCTCTTCGCCCACTGTCCGGAACGGGTCTTGCCCGGCCAGCTCCTGCAGGAGCTGGTGACCAACGACCGGATCGTCGGTGGCCTCACCCCGGCCGCTACTACCGCTGCCCGTCGCCTCTACGAGACGTTTTGCACCGGTGAGATCCTGACCACCGACGCCCGCACGGCCGAGCTGGCCAAATTGGCGGAGAACGCCTACCGGGACGTGAACATCGCGTTCGCCAACGAGCTGTCGCTGATCTGCGCGGAGCTCAAACTCAACGTGTGGGAGTTGATCAAACTGGCCAACCACCACCCGCGGGTGAAGATTTTGCAGCCCGGCCCCGGGGTCGGGGGTCACTGCATCGCGGTGGACCCGTGGTTCATCGTGGACGCGGCGCCGCGGTGCACCCCCTTGATCCGCGCCGCGCGCGGGGTCAACGACGGCAAGCCGCGGCACGTGGTGGCGCAGGTTAAGGCCGCCGCCGCGCGGCACCGCGCTCCGGTCATTGCCTGTCTGGGGTTGGCGTTCAAAGCTAACATCGATGATTTGCGGGAAAGCCCGGCGCTGGAGATCGTGCGGGAATTGGCGGCCGAGAAGGTGGGCCGGTTGCTGGTGGTTGAACCGCACATCACCACCCTGCCGCCGGTCCTCGCCCGGGGCGGGCGGGTCGAGCTGGTACGGTTGCCGGAGGCGCTGCGCGCCGCGGACATCGTGGTGGTGCTGGTCAACCATCGGCCCTTCCTCGTCGTCAAGAAGTCGGCGCTGGCGGGCAAGACCGTCATCGATACCCGCGGGATCTGGAGTTGAAACAAGTGCTTCTCACGCAGGGGCAGGTCCGGGTCGAGAACGTCCCCGCCCCAACCCTCGAGCCCGGCACCGTGTTGGTCGCGGTGCGGTGTTCCTGCATCTCGGCTGGGACGGAGCTGAGCAGCATCCGCCATAGCAACGTCCCCCTCTGGCGGCGGGTGCTGCAGCAGCCCGAGAAGGTGAAGCGGCTCCTGGAGATCGTTCGCACGCAAGGGGTGGCGCACGCCCGCGAACTCGTGGCGGGCAAGCTCGCCGAGGAACAACCCATTGGTTACTCGGCGGCTGGCGTCGTCGAGGCGGTGGGCGCGGGCATTACGGCCTTTCGTCCCGGGGATCGCGTCGCTTGCGCCGGGGCACAGTGCGCGTTTCACGCCGAAATGATCCGTGTGCCGGAGAACTTGGCGGTGGCGGTGCCGGACGCATTGGACTTGGCCGCGGCCTCGACGGTCGCCCTTGGGGCGATTGCCCTGCAGGGGGTGCGGCGCGCCCAACCGACCTTGGGGGAGGGGTTCGCTGTGATCGGCCTGGGTTTGTTAGGCCAACTGACCGTCCAACTGCTTAAAGCCAACGGCTGCCGGGTGATAGGGGCCGACCTCGACCCCTCCCGTTTGGCCTTGGCGCGCCAACTCGGGCTCGACGTGGCACTCGTAGCGGACGACGCTGCCAATGCCGACGAGGTCCGCCGCTTGACCGGTGGGCTCGGGGCCGATGGCGTGATCATCACCGCGGCCACGTCGGCCGACACCGTCATGGCCAGCGCCTTCAAGATGTGCCGCAAGAAGGCCCGGGTCGTGTTGGTGGGCGACGTGGGCCTAGGCCTGCGCCGGGCTGATTTTTACGAGAAGGAAATCGACTTCCTCATTTCCACTTCCTACGGCCCAGGGCGCTACGACCACGGCTATGAGGAGGCTGGGCTGGATTACCCGGTGGCCTATGTGCGCTGGACGGAGAATCGCAATATGGCGGAGGTGCTCCGGTTGGCCGCCAGCGGGCGGCTGCAGCTCCCGCCCCTGATCAGCGCCACCTTCCCCATCGACGAGGCCCCAGCCGCCTACGCCCGCCTGACGGCGGGGTCGCCTCGCCCACTGGCCGTCGTGCTCACCTATCCCACGGGTTCGGAGCCCGCTCCGGCCGCTCGTTGTGTCTCCCACCCGCGTGCGGCGCCAACCGGGTCCGGTCGGGTCCGGCTGGCGCTGGTCGGCGCCGGCGGTTTTGCCAAAGGGACGCATCTGCCCAACCTCCGCCGCCTGGGGTCCCGCTACGATTTGGTGGCGGTGATGAGCCGGACCGGCCACAACGCCGCCGCCGTTGCCCGTCGGTTCGGGGCGCGTTACTCGACCACCGAATTCGAGCGGGTGCTGGCCGACCCCGAGATCGACGCGGTGTTGATCGGCACCCGCCACGATCGGCATGCGGCGATGGCGCTGACGGCCTTGCAGGCGGGCAAGCACGTCTTCTTGGAGAAACCCCTGGCCCTCACGCCCGCCGGGTTGGCGCCGCTTCAGGAGTTCTTCAACCGCGCCGCCTCCCCTCAGGCCCCCCCGCTGCTGCTCACGGGCTTCAACCGTCGGTTCTCCC
>JAJXTA010000168.1 GCA_021784265.1 bacterium
CAGGTCGAGGCCGGCGCGGCGTTGATGGAGCTGGATCCGCGGGCGGCGGACGTGGCGGCGCAGCGGGCCCAGGCCGGCGTTGAGCATGCGCGCCAGGTCCTCGCCCTCCAAACGAGCCTGATCGCCACCCAGAACACCTCGCGGCGAAACCTCGAGGACGCCCAGGCGCAGCTCGCCGCCGCCGAGGCCGATCTGGCCGCGGCGCAAACCCAACGCGCCTGGCTCCGCGTTACCGCGCCGCTGGCGGGGACCGTGACCCGGGTGAACGTGCGCCCGGGAGAGGCGGTGGACCTGACGAGCATCGTGGCGGAAATCGTGGACGAGAGCCGGCTGGTGGTAGCGGGGCAGCTTCCCTCCGCCGCGGCGCCGCTGCTCCGGGCCGGGCAGGCCGTTCAAGTGCTCACCCAACCGCCGATGGCGGCCCGCCTGGGTTTCGTGAGTCCCACGGTGGACGGCACCAACGACACGGTGTTGGTGCACGCGGCCCTGCCGGCCACGGCTGGGCTGCGGCCTGGCCAGCTCGTCCGCTTTCGCATTGTCACCGCCGAACACGCGGACTGTCTGGCGGCGCCGGCGGCCAGCGTGGTGACCGACGCCGACGGGCACACGGTGGTGGCCGTGGTCGCCGGGGATCAGGCCAGCCAAACCCCCGTGCAGATCGGGCTGCGGGAGGGCGACTGGGTCGAAATCCGAGGCCCGGGGCTCCACGCGGGGGACACCGTCGTAACGCTCGGGGCTTACGGTTTGCCCAAGCAAACGAAGATTCACGTGGTGAGTCCGTGACCCAGCGTCGCGCCACCTGACTCGCATGGAGCAAGGCCACGCTTCCTCTCTGGGCCGTTTTGCGACCCGGCACGCCTTGGCGATCACGTTTATCGCCGCGGCGCTCTGTCTGGGCGGCCTCTACGCCGCCTTGCACACCCCCTCCTCGGTCTTTCCCCAGACCGATTTTCCCCGCGTCGTGATCTTGGTGGACAACGGCATCATGCCCGCCGATGAGATGATGGCGACCATCACCCGGCCCATCGAGGAAGCGATGAAGAGCCTCCCCGGGGTAGTGACGGTCCGGTCCGCCACCGAGCGGGGCTCGGCTGAGGTCAACGTCTTTTTCAATTGGCACGTGGACATGGTGCAAGGGGAGCTGTATGTCTTGGGCCGGCTCGCCCAGATCAACAGCGAGCTGCCGCCCACCGCCAGCACCAGCGTCGATCGGGTCACGTTCTCGGCCTTCCCGATCATCGGCATCAGCCTGACGAGCGCGACCCGCGACCTGACCTCGCTCTGGGAGACGGCGGAGTACCGCCTCAAACCCCGGTTCTTGCAGATTGCGGGCGTGGCGCGGGTCAACGTCGTGGGCGGCCAGCGGCCGGAATACCACGTGGTGGTCGATCTGTTGCGCTTGCAGGCGGCGGGCTTGGGCCTGCCGGACCTCACCGGCGCGCTGGCGACGAACAACCTCATCGCCCCGGCCGGCATGCTCGAGGAGGACTACCACCTCTATTTGACCACGGTGGATGGCCGCCTGCGATCCCCGGCGGATATCGAGAACCTCGTCGTCGCCGCCACTCCCGACCACCCGATTCGGCTGAAGGATGTCGCCCGGGTCGAGCGCGGACCCGAGCCGACGTTCACGGTGGTCACCGCCGAGGGCCGCAACGCGGTGCTGCTCAACGTGGAAAGCCAGCCCGATGGCAGCACGCTGGAAATCGCCCAAGCGCTGCACGCCCAGTTGCGTCAGTTGCGCCAGGAACTGCCGCCCGACATGAAACTGGCCTTCTTTTACGACCAATCGCTCTTCGTGCGGGAGTCGGTGCGCAGCGTGTGGGAAGCGATTCTGTTCGGCTTGGTGCTGTCGGTGGCGATCCTCTTTTTCTTCCTCAAGAACTGGGGGAGCGTGCTGACGGCCATCGTCACGATCCCCATCACGGTGCTGATCACGCTGGTGGCGCTCAAGGGGGTGAAGATGAGCTTCAACCTGATGACGCTGGGCGGCATCGCCGCCGCGGTCGGGCTGGTGATCGACGACGCCATCGTGGTGGTCGAGGCGATGTACGCCAAGCTGGCGGCGGGCCGTCCCCGCCTGGAGGGCATCCGCGAGGCGATCAACGAGATCTTCCGCCCCTTGGTGGGCTCGACTCTGACGCCGGTGGTGGTGTTCGTGCCGCTGGCGTTCTTGGTGGGGATCGCGGGAGTCTTCTTTCGGGCGTTGGCGCTGACGATGGTGGTGGCCTTGCTCACGTCCCTGGTGCTGGCCATCACCCTCACCCCCTCGTTGGCCGCCTGGTTCGTGCGGGAACCGAAGCGGGCGGCCGGCGCGATCCGCGCGCCGGAGGCGCCGGAGGGTTTTCTCCTGCCGCGCGTGGTGCGCCTTTACGAGCGGGCCGTGCGGCTGGCCTTGCGCCATCGGTGGTTAACCCTGCTGGCCTGCGGCCTCATCGCCGTCCTGGGCCTGTGCCTCTATCAACGGCTGGAGTCGGATTTTCTCCCGGACTTCGACGAGGGCGGCTTCGTGATCGATTTCAACGCCCCGCCCGGCACCAGTCTGACCGAGACCTCCCGCCAGCTTGACGTGGCCGAGGGCCTGCTGCGGGCCAACCCCGATGTCGAGAGTTACTCCCGCCGCCTGGGGACGCAACTGGGGCTGTTTATCACCGAACCGTATCGGGGGGATTTCCTGGTAAAACTCAAACCAACCCGGGCGCATTCGACCGCGGAAGTGATTGCCCAGGTGCGCCGGGAACTCAACGCGCGGCTCCCGGCGGTGCGCTGGGAGTTCCCCGGCATCCTCACGGACCTCGTCGGGGACCTGGCCCTGACGCCCGACCCGATCCAGATCAAGCTCTTTTCCCCGGACCTGGCCTGGCTGAAGCAGATCGCTCCCCGCGTGGAGCAGGAGATCAAGTCGATCCCCGGCGTGGTGGACACCTTTGACGGCTTGGTGGAGACGGGGCCGTCGGTCAATTTCCGGGTGCGCTCGGCGCAGGCGGCCCGGTTCGGGTTGAGCGCGAGTGACGTGGCGGCGGCCGCGAACATCGCCCTGCTGGGCCAGCCGGCGTCGCATGTCCTGGAGGGCGACCGGTTGGTCAATATCCGGGTGTTGGCCGACCGGGCGAGCGTCCGGCGTAGCGCGGACTTGGGGAACGTGTTGCTCCGGACGCCCAGCGGGACCGCGGTGCGCCTCAGCCAGGTAGCCGACCTGCGGCAGGAGCCCAGCGCGGTGGAGCTGGACCGGGAAGATTTGCGCCAGAACATCGTGGTGACCGCGCGCTTGGAGGGGCGCGACCTGGGCAGCGCCATGGCGGCCATTCAGGCGCGGCTGAGCCGGGCCAGTTGGCTGCCGCCGGGCGTCGTCCAATACGGGGGGCTCTACCAGCAGCAACAGGAATCGTTCCGTAACCTCTTCTTCGTGTTGATCATGGCCGTGCTCCTGGTCTTCACCGTCCTGGTGATCGAGTTTGGATCGTTCGCCGAGCCGGTGGCGATCGTGGTGGGCGCGCTCTTGGCGTTGGTGGGGACGGTGGTGGCGCTCTGGGAGACCGGCGTCACCCTCAACATCGTTTCGTACCTCGGGGCGATCATCGGAGTGGGTATCGTGGCCAAGAACGGGATCCTCATGCTCGATTTCGTCGAGCACCTCCAGGCCCAAGGCTTGGCCTTGGAAGAGGCGTTGGTGCAGTCCGGCCGGCGCCGGTTGCGCCCGGTGCTGATGACCTCGATGGCGGCCGCGTTGGGGATGCTCCCGTTGGCGCGAGGCAGTGGCAGCGGCGCCGACATGCTCCGCCCGTTGGCGATCGCGGTCATCGGCGCCCTCTGCATCTCGGTTCTGCTCTCGTTGGTCGCCACGCCCACGGTCTATTACGTCCTGCGCCGCGGTGGTCGCCGACCGCCGCCGGCGCCTTGAGCACGGTGGCCTCGAGCCACGGCGGTAAGGCGTGTCGCTTCGCGCGGGCCAGGGTCGTTGATCGTTGCGCCAGCTTTTGGAGCGCGCCAGTCCCCTGGCGCTTTGGGAGGAAGCGGAGCGAGGGGCGAGGCGTGAACCGAATCGGTAGGGGGCGTGAAAGCGGCTGAGGACTGCCGCAGTCCAAGACGCTTCGCGCGGGCCAGGGTCGTTGATCGTTGCGCCAGCTTTTGGAGCGCGCCAGTCCTGGGGCGGCGGACCGGCCGCGAGAGAGCTTGATCTGGCGGGCCGAGGTTCTAAGCTGACAGGACTCTAGCAGGGACCGGCGCAGACCGGCTCTGCGTCGCGGCGTCCTGTATGCTGAGTTTGTTATGAGAACCAACGTTGATCGGGTCAGTTCACCGGACCTAACGTCGCGGCGCCACTTCCTCAAGACCGCCGGCGCCGCCACCGCGGCGCTGGCCGCGCCGCTCATCATCCCCGCCTCGGCATTGGGCCGGGAAGGGGCCACTCCACCCAGCGAGCGGATCGCCATGGGGTTCATCGGGTTGGGCGGCCAGGGTACCGGGCATCTGCTGGGTGGGGGTTGGACCTATGTGCCGGGGGGGTATATCGCGCGCGACGACGTGCAGGTCCTGGCGGTGTGCGATGTCAACCCGGGTCCGCGGGAGCGGGCCCACCAGCGCTGCAACCAGATGTACGCCCAGAAGTTCAACCAACCCGGTTACGCCGGGGTGCGCGCGTATAGCGACTTCCAGGAGGTCCTGGCCCGGGCGGACATCGATGCGGTGTTGATTGCCGTGCCGTATCATTGGGCGGCGATCATGGCGACGATGGCCATGCGCGCCGGCAAAGACGTGTACTGCGAGAAGCCGGTGGCGATCACCACCCGTGAGGCGGGCGCTTTGGTCGAGACCGCCAACCGCTTTGGGCGCATTTACCAAGCCGGCACGCAACAGCGTTCGGAATACGGCGGCAAATTCTGGCTCACCTGCGAGCTGGTCCGCAACGGGCGGCTCGGACAGCTCAAGGAAGTCTATGCCTATTGCCTACCGGGGGCGCTCTTCCCTTCCGCATGGACCTCGGACCGGTCGGTGCCGATGCCGCCGGGGCTGGATTGGGACCGGTGGCTGGGGCCGCTGCCGTGGCGGCCTTACGGGGGTGAATACCACCAGACGATGCCAGGCTTGTTCGTTGGGGATGTCAACTGGGGTCCGCACCATTACGATATCATCCAGTGGACGGTGAATCCGGACGTGACCGCCCCGATTGAGGCCCACTACGACCAGGGGCAGGTCCATTACCGTTACAGCAACGGGGTCGTGGTCCATTCCCAGGGGTATCCGGGCGAGCGGATCGGCCCCGACGGCGGGGCTTGCTTCGTCGGGACCGAAGGCCGGATCGCGGTGGACCGGGCGAACCTCGCCTCCTATCCCGCCCGGATTCTCAATGAACCGCTCCGGCCGGAGGACAGCCGGGTTTATCACGCCACCAGCCACTCGGGCAATTTTCTCGAGTGCATCCGCACCCGGCGCCCGACGATCTGCAACCCGGAAACGGCGGTGTACACCATCAACGCCTTGCTGGTAGGAGGGATCGCCCTGGCGCTGCGGCGGGCAGTCAAATGGGACCCGGTGAAGGCTGAGTTTATCGGCGATGACGAGGCGAACCGGCTGCGGTCGTACGCGACGCGACCGCCGTGGCACGCCTAACCTCCTCCCCTCCGAGCCTACCTTTAGGAATCGTCATGAACACACGCTTGCTGAATCGCCTGCCTTTGATCGACCCCGCGCGGTGTGAGTGCCCGGACCGGCGGAAGAGGCCTTTTTCACCGCCGCTCAGGCCCCGGGCTGCGCGAGTGCGGAGAGTCGTGAGGGTGGTGGGACCGTTAGCGGCGACCACGGCTGTCCTTCGGGCCGTGGCGGCGGGCTTGCTCGTCAGCCTGACGCTTGCCCTGCTCCCCTTGCGGGCCCAGGACGCCCAGGCGCTGATTGCCACGCTGCGTTCCAACGCGGACCCAGCGCGGAAGTGGGCGGCCTGCCAGCGGCTCCGCGTTCTGGGGGCGACCGAGGCGATCCCGGCGCTGGCGGGGTTGTTGACCGACCCAGCCGCGTCTCAGGCGGCCCGCTATACCCTGGAAGGCCTGCCCGGTCCCGAAGCCGACGCGGCGCTCCGGGAGGCGTTGGGCAAGACCTCCGGTCTGCTCAAGGTTGGGGTGATTGATTCTCTGGGCTGGCGGGGCGATCTGACCTCGGTGCCGTTACTGACGCCCTTGGTGGCCGACGCTGATCCTGCCATCGCGGCGGCCGCCGCCACGTCCTTGGGCCGAATCGGTGGCACGGACGCCCTCGCGGGGCTGTGGGCGGCGCGGGCACAGGCGCCCGCGCCCGTGCAGTCAGCCGTGGACGAAGCGGTGCTCAAGTGCGCCGAACGCCTGGCCGCCAGCCACGACGCGCCGGGTGCCTTGGCCGCGTACCGCCGGTTGCTGGACCAGCCGTGCCCGTGGCAAATGCATGCCGCCGCCTGGCGGGGCGTGGTGTTGACGGACCCCGTCCACCGTGAGGAGATGATGGTTAAGGCTTTGGAGGGCGCGGATGCTTCGGCGCATGTGGTGGCGGTGAAGCTGTTGCGGGAGTTG
>JAJXTA010000169.1 GCA_021784265.1 bacterium
AAGTGCCATACAGCCTCTCGCTCTCCTTCACCGGGCTTGTTCAACCAGCGGCGTATTTGCTGGCTCCGCTTCGCTCCGCAGCAATACACCCTTTATTGTTAGGCATCATCGTCATTTCCAACTCCAACCGCAAACTCGACAAAACGTGTCTTCCTGCTTTATCACGCCGCCGCAGCCAAAACACCGAAACTCATCTCTCGCCAGTGGCTCCGCTCCGTCAGGTCGGTAAGGATATGCCTCGCCGCGAAGCAAACCATAAACTGTCGTGAGTCGCTGCACCTGCCTGGCATACTTATCGAGAATAGCCTCTGCCTGCCCAGTGCCAGATGATGTGAACTCCTGCTTGTGCTCAAGAATCTCATCAGCCATGCGTTGCGATAAGACGCCGAAGTAATCGCTCAGCACCTTAACGGCATCCTTCAGGTTTTTGGGTGGTGTTTCCATACTATGCCTAACGAAAGGGGTGAGGTATGACGAGGAGCGCGCCCGTGGCGTCCGATAGGAACAATGACGTGATCGCGCTCCTCGTCATTGCCTCAACCCTCTGGTTGGGCATCTCACTCTTCATGATGCCGTCTCCGGTATCTGTCTCGGAACACAAACGGATAGAAAATGATGAACGGAAGAACAAGCAGTGTAAGTCCCCAAAGGGAATGATGACCGCGAGCGCGCGTGACTAAGCAAAGAGCCGTGATCCATAGGGTGCCGGCGATAGCAGCGCAAGCGACGCAAGCCCACCAAGGCAATGACTCAGCGGGGAACATGCCGGTCTGAGCCGGAATTGTGAGCGCGGTAAGCAAGATGCCGATCATGGCGAATCCGAGCGCAAGTCGGTGCAGCGACTTGCGCTCATGCTCAGCCAATTCTCTCAATGCCATATGCTCACTGCGCCCAACAGTATTAATGGCACAAAGCCAGGGGCGAAGGCCAAAGTGGTTTGCGGCGTTTCACGGTGGAAGAGCGTGGCCGCGCCGCCGCGATGAGTCAAGCTCAATCCCAAGGGGTTACGCCCGTGCGTGGCCCTGGCGGGCGCGGTGCTTGTCACCCGTTTCCCCTTGCGCGATCGGGGTGAACAAGCACAAAGTCACTTTGTTTTTTGACGTGTGAGATGACCCGTGACCCGTCTTCCGCCAGGGCTGCTGCCCCGGTGTGGTTTCCGTACTGGGCCGAGGCATTGGCCCGGTCCGGCCTCCCCGCGGCCTTGCGCACCCAATACCGGTACGCCATCGCCAACTACTTGCGCTACTGCCGGCAAACCCAGGCGCGGGCCACGATCGCCTCCGCCCGGCAGTTCATGGCGTCGGTCCAGGGGCCGGGAGGGGCATCCCCCGTCGAGCGCGCGCGGTGGAAGGCCGGGCTGAACTGGTTCTTCCACCATGGCCGGCAGGCCGCCGCGGCGGGTCCGCCGGCCCGCGCCGGCTCGGTGAGCGGGCGCCGGCCCAGCGTGGCCGCCGCCGATCTGGGAAAAGCCGCGTGGGAGCGGCGGCTGGTCCAGGCGTTGCGGGGCCGCCATTATGGCTGGCGCACGGAGCAGGCCTACCGTGGGTGGGCGTGGCGGTTTGTGCGTTGGCTGGAGCCGCGGGGGCAGACCCTCGCAGAGGCCACCGAGGAAGCCGTGAAGGGATTCGTCTCCGAACTGGCCACCCGGCAGCGGGCCTCCGCTTCCACGCAGAAACAGGCGTTGAACGCGCTGGTGTTTCTGCGGCGCGAGGCGCTGGGGCGGAAGTTGGGCGGCTTTGACGACTTCACCCGCGTCCGGCGCCCGGCGCGCGTGCCGGTGGTCCTGGGTCGCGAGGAATGTCAGCGGCTCTTTGCGGCTCTGGAAGGCGTGCCCCGGCTGATGGCCGAGTTGATGTACGGCAGCGGCTTGCGGTTGGGCGAGTTACTGGGGCTGCGCATTAGAGACGTGGATTTGGAGCGCCAGCAGGTCCTCATCCGCGCCGCCAAAGGGGACCAAGACCGCGTGACGGTGCTGCCGGAGTCGTTGGCGGAGCGACTGCGCGGACAACGGGAGCGGTTGCGCGGCTTGCATGCGGAGGACCAGCGCCAAGGCCTGGCCGGCGTAGGGCTGCCCGAGGGCTTGGGGCGCAAGTATCCTCAGGCGGGGCAGGCGTGGGAATGGCAATGGTTGTTCCCGTCGCGGCAACTGATGCGGGACCCGCGCAGCGGGTTGCGGCGGCGGCACCACGTGTTGGATGCGACCTTTCAGCATGTGATCCGGCAGGCCGCGCGGCGGGCGAAGCTCGAGAAGCGAGTGACGCCGCACGTCTTGCGGCATTCCTTTGCAACGCATCTGCTGGAGGGGGGCACGGACATCCGCACGGTGCAGGAACTGCTTGGCCACAAAAGCGTCGAAACGACGCAGATTTACACGCACGTCATGCGCAAGCCGGGGCTGGGGGTGCGCAGCCCGCTGGATGGGTTCACCCGCGGCGTTGTGGGGTAGCGTGAAAAAGGCAATTCCGGGTCTGTGGCAGAATCTGTGGGTCAAAACGTCGCCGTCCGGCGGCAGGCAGGCGAGTCCGTTACGCGTGGCGACCGGCGGCGACGCGAGCTGGAGGCTCGAAACTCGTCGCCGCCGGGCGAGATTCGGTGTTGGCGGATTGTCCCTTTAGCGGTTCGGCCCGGAACTCCCTCGGAGGTTCACGCCCCGAACTCCCGCCGCCGCCTCCCACGCGGCCCCGGCTACGCCGGCTCGGCGCGGAGCCGGGCCAGCAGCCCCGAGTAGCGTTGTTCGGTTTTCTGGTGGCGCACGGCCAGGGCCAGGGCGCGCCGCTGGCCAATGAGGACTACCAGCCGCTTGCCCCGCGTGATGGCGGTATAAACCAGGTTCCGCTGCAACAGCACGTAATGCTGCATCGCCAGCGGGATCACGACCGCCGGAAACTCGCTCCCCTGCGATTTGTGGATGGTGATCGCGTAGGCGAGGGCCAGTTCGTCCAACTCACCGAACGCGTACGTCACCTCCCGGCCCTCGTAACGCACGCGAACCTCCTGCTCGATGGGATCGATCCGCGCGATCTGGCCGATGTCGCCGTTGAACACGTCCTTATCGTAGTTGTTCTCGGTCTGGATCACCTTGTCCCGGCTTCGGAATTGCCAGCCGAATTTCTCCGCCGCCGGCTCGTCCGGGCGCGGCGGGTTCAGGGCCTGCTGCAAGGCCAGGTTCAGCTCATGCACTCCCAATCGCCCGCGGTTCATGGGCGCCAGGACCTGGACGTCGCGGATCGGGTCCAGTCCGAAGCGGGCCGGGATGCGTTGGCTCACCACCTCCAGGAGCGTCCGCACCGCCCGCGCGGGGTCCTCGCGCTCGAGGCAGTGGAAGTCCGACTCGCCCCCGGCCGGTGGCGGCTCCGGCAACTTCCCTTCATTGATGCGGTGGGCATTGATCACGATCTGGCTGTGGGCGGCCTGCCGGAACACTTCGGTCAAGCGGGCCACCGGCACCCGGCCACTGGCAATGATGTCGGCGAGCACCAGCCCCGGGCCCACCGAGGGCAACTGGTCCACGTCACCCACCAGCAGCAGGCTCGCGTGGAACGGCAGGGCGCTGAGCAGTTGGTGCATCAGGGGCACATCCACCATCGAGCACTCGTCCACGACCAGGAGGTCGCAGGCCAGCGGATGGCCCGGGCCGTGAGTGAACCCGCCCCCGGGGGCGTACGCCAGCAAGCGGTGGATCGTCCGCGCCTCGCGACCGGTGGCCTCGCTCAGCCGTTTGGCGGCCCGGCCCGTGGGGGCGCAGAGCAAACAGACCACCCGTTTGGCTCGCAGAATCAACAACAGCGTCTTGAGCAGCGTCGTCTTTCCCACCCCGGGTCCGCCGGTGATCACCAGGGCGCGATGGGAGAGGGCCAGCCGCAGCGCCGCCTGTTGGCTGGGCGCCAAGGCACAGCCGGTCTTGGTCTGCGCCCAGGCGAGGGCTTTCTCGACCTCGATGGCCGGATAGGCCGGGGGCCCGTGCCCCAGGGTGCGCAACCGGTGAGCGATGCCAATCTCGGCCTGCCGCAGACGCGGCAGGAAGGTTAGCTCGACGTCCTCGATGGTCTCGGTCACCAGGTCGCCGTCCCGCCGACCCTGCTCGAACGCCTCCGCCACGATTTGTTCCCGCACTTGGAGCAGCGCCTGCGCCGCCGCGCACGCCTGGGCGCTGGGCAGCGCGCAATGCCCGACCCCCACCGCCTCCCCGAGGACGTGGTCCAGCCCGGCGCGCGCCCGTGCCAACGACTCCGCCGGCAAGCCCAAGCGCTGGGCGATCTGATCGGCGGTCTTGAACCCGATACCGTGGATATCCCGGACCAGGAGGTACGGGTTGGCCCGCAGCTTGGCGATGGCGTCGTTGCCGTAGGTCTTGTAGATGCGGACCGCCCGGCTGGTGCTCACCCCGTGGGAATGGAGGAAGACCATGATCTGGCGCACGACCTTCTGCTCCTCCCAGGCCGCCTTGATCAGATGCCGGCGCTTGGGACCAATCCCTTCCACCTCCTCCAACCGCGCCGACGTGTGCTCGATGACGTCGAAGATGCGCTCCCCGAACTGGGCCACCAGTTTCTTGGCATAGACCGGCCCGATGCCTTTGACCATGCCGCTGGCGAGGTATTTCTCGATCCCCGCCAGGGTGGTCGGGGCGGTGCTGGTGAGCAGGTCCGCCTTGAACTGGAGGCCGTGCTCCCGGTCCCGCACCCAGCGGCCCTGGGCGTGCAGCCACTCCCCCGCGCTGACGGCGGCCAGCGAACCCACCACCGTCACCAGATCGCGCTGGCCGGTCACCTTGACTTTCACCACGCTGAACCCGGTGTCCTCCTGGTGATAGGTGACGCGCTCGATCAAGCCCGCCAAGCTCTCGACGGCGCCCGGGGCAGCGCCGGTGGCCCGTGAGGCGCCGGACGCCCGGCGTGGGGGGGCGTGCTCGGCGCTCATGGCCGGACCCGCGCGGCGCGCGGCTTCGCCGCTAACGCTCTTCGACGTTGACCAAGCCCACGTCGATGGCCTGGCCGCCGGTCGTTTGGTGGCAATGCACCGCCAGGTTCACCTTCGTCCCGGGCCGCAGCAACGCCCGCGCCGCCGGCCGGATCGCCAGCGGCACATAGGCGGTGGTAAACCCACTCTCCGTGGCCGCCAGGACGCCATTGACGTAGATCTCCACGTCCTCATCGTGATCAACGTAGAACTGCAGGTCCCCTTGGCCTCCCGCGGGCACCGTCACCTCGCGTCGCAGCCAGATGTCCCCCGTGTTCCACGTCGTCCGCACGACTGCTCCCGGGGTGCCGGTCGTGCCGAAGCCCGCCGCCCCCTCCTGCCAACCGCTGGCGTCGAAGCCGGGGGTGGTCCAATCGGCCGCGGGCGGCTGCAGGGTGTAGCGCCACAGCACCGGCGCTTGCTGGGCGGTGGGGACGACCTCCGTGATCCGCGGCGGCTCGGGCAAGGGGGCCCAGGGGCCGACCTTCGCCGAGTCGCCCCCGGCCCACTTCTTCCACACCGCCGGGTCCGCGAGCAGTTTGATGAACAGGCCCCCCACCACGGGCCGGGCATGCATCCCGCCGCTGTGAAGATCGTCGGTGAGGTAGGAGTCGGCCAAGGGGTCCCGCGTCGTCGTCGTGTTCAGGTAATCGTAGATGGGAGAGACGAACGCCTGGAAATCGGCCTCCTGCTCGGCTAGGGTGGCGGTCCAGAGGCACCAGTCGGTCTTGGTCAACTTGGTGCGCGAGTCCAGCGGCAAACCATAGCGCTGCCCGACCGTCTTGTAGAAGGCGATTTCCTTGGCCGCCACTGTGGGCGGGAAGATGTTCAACCCCAGGATCCGGTCCCACACCAGATTGTACTTTTGGCTCCAGGTGCCCGGCTTGTCGAACGCCAGCCGGTAATGATCACCGTCATCGGCCACCTTCATCCAGTGCGCGGCATCGGTTTTCGCCAGGTCCCGGTACCGGTCGGCGGTGGCGGCATCGCCCCGCCGGCGGCAGAGGTCGCCGTAGGCGGCCAACCCGAGGATGGCCTTAATGGAGAGATTGGCGTTATGCGCCAGGTGCCCCATGAAATCGTCGGTGCAGAGCTGGTTCTCCGGGTCCAGGCCGTAGCGTTCGAGGTACTGGGCCCACTGGGTCAGTTGCGGCCACCAGGGCGCCACAAAGCGGGGCGAGCCCTCGGCCTGGACGATGGCATCGCAGAGCAAGAGCAGGTTGCCACTCTCCTCCACCGGCATGCCCTCGCCCCCATCGTCCCGGCCATCGACAAAGGGGTACGTGCCCAGGTCGTGCGGGGCATTGGGGAATTTCCAATGGGGCGAGGCCGCGTACATCAGCACGTGAACCAGCGAGGCCTCCGCCAAACTCGGGCTGAGCAACAACAGCATCGGGTCCATCGGATAGAACACGTCCACGGTGGCGATATCGCCGTTGCTGGTGTTCTCCTTGGTGAAGAGCAACGGCTGCCGGCGGGCATCGGCGGCGATGCCGCAGGCCGCCAGGGCTTGCCGATACGCCAACGCCACCATCTGCGCATAGCGCGGTCCCCCCACCCGCGTGGC
>JAJXTA010000170.1 GCA_021784265.1 bacterium
ACCGCGGCCACCGGGAACTGCCGATCCGGGCCGATTTCGTGGGCAAGACCGTGCGGACCCAACCGACGGACCGAATTGATGTGCATCTGCCGACCGAGGATGGGGCGGCCCGGGTCCTGCTGGTCAGGCCGAGTTAACCGCCGCCGGCCCCGCGCTGGCGCCGCAGCGGACCGGGGCGACCCAACATGCGAATCTATGAGCTGGAGCCGCAAAGACCTACTGGACATCCAGTCGCTGGAGCCCGAGGAACTCACCACCGTGCTCGATACCGCCCAGGCGTTCAAGGCGGTGGGCCAGCGGGCGATCAAGAAGGTGCCGGCCTTGCGGGGCAAGACCGTCATTAACCTCTTCATCGAACCCTCGACTCGCACGCGGATCAGCTTCGAGCTGGCGGCCCAGCGGCTCAGCGCGGACGTGATCAATTTCACCGCCGAAGCCTCGTCGCTCAAAAAGGGGGAAACCCTCAAAGACACCGCGCGCAACCTGGAGGCCCTCAATGCGGATTTCATCATCATCCGCCACAGTGCCGCGGGTGCGCCGCATTTTCTCGCCCGGGTGCTGGAGGTCCACGTGGTCAACGCCGGGGACGGGGCGCACGAGCACCCGACCCAGGCGTTGCTGGACGTGTTCACGATGCGGGAGAAAAAGGGGCGGCTGGCGGGGCTCAAGGTCACCATCCTGGGGGATATCCTCTACAGCCGGGTGGCGCGGTCCAACGTGTGGGCGCTCCGCAAGCTTGGCGCCGAGGTCACCCTGTGCGGCCCGCCCACGCTGGTGCCGCCCGCCTTCGCTCGGATGGGCTGCCGCCTCACCCACAACCTCACCGAGGCCATCGCGGACGCCGACATCATCAACTTGTTGCGCATCCAGCACGAGCGCCAGCGCAAATCGATGTTCCCGGGCCTGGCCGAATACACCCGCTTGTTCGGGATCGACCGGGCGCGGCTGGCCTTGGCCAAACCGGATGCCCTGGTAATGCATCCCGGCCCCATCAACCGGGGCGTCGAGATTGACAGCGACGTGGCGGATGGCGACCGCTCGGTGATCCTCGAACAGGTCACCAACGGATTGGCGGTCCGCATGGCCGTCCTGTTTCTGATCAACGGCGGCAAGGCGCCGCCCCCCGCCCCTCCCGCGACCCCGGCCCCCGACGCGCCGTGAGCCTGTCGCCGGGTGCGGCCCGAACCCGCGCGACGGCCCGGGCCGGTGGGCCTCAGCCCGGGCCGGCCTCGGCACCCCGGCGGCTGAACCGTTTCCCCGGCCACTGGCGCACCAGCCGTTTGAGTTCCAGGCTCAGCAGGGCCACGGACACCGCCGACACCGGCAACCCGCTGTGCCGGATCACCTCATCGATGCCAGCCTCTTCGACGGTCAGCGTGTCGAACACCTTTTGCTCGTTCTCGGACAGCGCCAAGGCCGGAAGCGTCCGGCTTTCACTGGCGCTGGCGGGACGGTTGGTCGCCGGAAACAAGTACTCGAACTCCGAGAGGATATCTTCCGCATCCTCGCAGAGCTTGGCGCCTTTCTTGATGAGGTCATGACAGCCCTTGCTCTGGGGCGAATCGATGCGACCGGGAACGGCGAAGACCTGCCGTCCGTAATCGACCGCCATCCCCGCCGTGATCAGGGCGCCGCTGTTGAGCCCGGCCTCGACCACGACGGTCCCGAGCGTCATCCCGGCCACGATCCGATTGCGAATCGGGAAGGACTGGCGGTCCGCCGGCCGGTTGAAGGGGAATTGGGTAACCAAGGCCCCCTGCCCCGCCACCCGCTCGAAGAGCGCGGCGTTCTCGGGTGGGAACACGAGGTTGATCCCCGTCCCCAGGACCGCGATGGTCCGCCCCTTGGCGCTGAAGGCGCCCTGGTGGGCGGCGGTATCGATCCCGCGCGCCCCGCCGCTCACTACGGTGACCCCCACGTAGGCCAGTTGGTAGGCCAGGCGCCGGGCGGCTTCCTGGCCGTAAGCGGTCGTGCGGCGCGCCCCCACCATGGCCACGGCGTTCTTGTCCTTGGCAGTCAGCTCGCCTTTAACGTAGAGCACGACCGGCGGATCATAAATGTGGCGGAGCAGTTCGGGGTAGGCCCCATCCGCCTGGGTGAGGACATGGCAACCGAAGTCGGCGATGCGTTGCAGTTCCGCGGCCAGGGGCACGGCGCGTTCCCAACCGGCGATGGCGGCGGCCGTTTCCTCGCCCACACCAGGGACGCGGGCGAGCTGGCTGGCGCTGGCCTGGAGGATGGCGGCGGCCTCGCCGAAGTGTTCGAGAAGCTGGCGGACCTTCACCGGCCCCACCCCCTCGACCATGTTCAGGGCAACGAGGGCTTCCTTGGAATCCATCAACCGCTGATAACCGATCGCCGCCCGCGACGCAAGCCGCTTCACCACACCGCGACGGTGTCGGCGGCGAAGATCGCCTCGAGCAACGCGGCGTAGTCAGGGGTGGGAGACGCCAGGTCGGCCACCTGCACGGTGACGAGCCCTTGGCGTTGTTGGCATTGAACCACCTCGAGCGCCACACCATCGTCCGCACGGGTCAGGACATGCAGGACGACCCTGCCCTGGCGCGCGGCTGGGGCCGCCGGCGGGTCAGAAACGGAGGACATAGGAGCATTGGCCGGTGAGCCGGGCCAGTTCGTCGTCGTCAATCTCCCGGAACGGGAGGGTGGCTTGGCCCATCTCGCCCAGCCACGCGCTGCCCCCCTGCACTAACACCGGGCGCCCCCACTCGCCCAGGAGCGGGAGGTAGCGGGTGAAATTGTCTTCGTCCACCAAGCCGTCCACGTACTCACCCAGGGCCAACACCGCGGCGGCGCGCAGGTAAACGGAGACCTCCGCCTTTTGCCACGCCCCGATCCCCGCGGCGACGCGGATCGCTTCCGCCGGCCGGGGGCTGCGGCGCGGGTCGGTGCCGATGAGGAACAACAAGCGGGGGAGCATGTCAGTTAAAACTGATGAAGCGGTCGGTGGCGCTGACGAGGTCGCTGACCACCGTCAGGCCGGCGAACGTGGCCCGGTCACTGAGAGCGATGCCGCGGCGCTGCGCCCCGTACGCGCAGGCGTAGAGCTTCAAGCCCTCGGCGCGGAGCCGCTGCAAGCCCGGGTCGTCCAAGCCACGCACGGCTTCATCGAGGCAGTAGAGATACACGTCCACGCCTTGGCCCAAAGCCGTCTGGGCCAACGCCACGCCATGGCGAAAGCTCGGGTGCTCCGGGCCAATCGAGAGGAGGATCCCCAGTTTCTTTCCGTCGAGCGCCACCAACGCAACGTAGAAAAGCCGGCTCACGATGTCAATGTGGGGTGGAATTTGCATTGCGCCACCGGCACGTCGGCGGCTAGGCTCCGAAGCGGTCGCAGTTCGGATCGCGACGCCGGCACCACACTCTCGTGAAAGCGCAACCCAAGAGATCGCCTCGTCGGGGGGCCGCCGCCAAGGCTGCCCAACCCCGACGGACTCATGGCCCGGCGCCGAGCAAACCCGCCCGTCGGCGGTCGGTCCCGCGGACCGCCGCGCCGGCGAAGCCAGCACGCGCGCCCGCGCCGGCAGGTGGGGCGGTTCCGCGGGTGAAGCCGACGGCGCCGCAGGCCCCAAGGCCGCGGCCAGTCGGGACCAAACCACAAGCGGCCCGCGCCCGTTTGACCCGCGCGGGAGGCAGCAAGCCTCCCGGGCCCATTCCCGCATCGTCCAGGCCGCAGCCGCACGGCCCGCCGACGCCCCCCGCGCCCGCGCGGCGCCCGAAAGCCCCTGGGACGTTGGCGCCGACACCGGCCCAACCCGTGGCGCGCAGCGCGAGACCGACACGCGCGAACCCGGCCGCAACCACGCCCCGCCAAGCGCTCCCCTCCCGGGCCCGCACGGCCACACCCAAACCCAGCCCCGTGCGCCGAGCGCGGGGTGCCAAGCCCGCACGCACAAGGGGCGCGCCCCCAACCGCAGTCCCCGCCTCGGCCCCGCCGGCGCGCTCGAGCGCGCCTGAGCCGCTCCCGGAGATTCCCGCGATTCTGCTGGAGGGCGACGCCTCACCTCCGCCGATCATCCCCACCCCCACCGAGCCAAGCGTGGCCCCTGCCGCCCCGGTGACGCTGGCGCCCCGCCCCGAGGAAACGGCGGCGGCGTCGGAGCCTGCGGCCCCGCCCGAGGTTGGCGCGTCCGTCGCCGCGGTCGAGCCGGACACGGAACCGCTCGTGGAGCAAGGTGTTCATCGGCTGTTTCTCGTGGCGCGTGATCCCCACTGGCTCTACGCGCACTGGGACCTCAGCGAAGCCGAGCTGCGCCGACACGAGGCGGCGGCAGCGGCCGGGCATCTGAGCCTGAACCTCTATTTGGAGGCGGTCCGCGGCGAACCATTCCTCTACGTACAGTTGACGCCGCAGGCGCGGGCGTGGTTTGTCCACGTGGGACGCGGTGAAACCACCTTCGTTGGCGAACTCGGCTATCGAGACGCCAACCGCCAGTGGCGGGTGATCACGACCTCAGCCCCGGCCACGACTCCCCCCGAGGTGCGGCTGGCTCAGACCGCCGCCCTGGCCCCTGGCCCGTTGGCGCAACTCCAGCCGGACGAGGTAGTCGAAGCGGTGCGCCAAACCGCACGACGGGAGGCCGCGGTCCAAGCCGTGCTGGCAGAGTTGCGGGCTCAGGGACACCTCGCGTTGCCGCCCCCCGAGCGCGTGCCCGCCCCGGTTTGGACGCCCCCGCAGCAGGCCGCGCTGGCCGCCGTGGTCCGCACGGACGACGCGCAGCGAGTGTGGGTGGGGCCGTTGGAGGTGACCCCGTGGCTCGCCGGCTGGGTGCCGGTGGCCGCCACCTCCGTAACCGCCCCACAGTTCTCATGGCCCGCCCCAACCGGGCCGACCGCCCCCGTCCTGCCCGCGGCGGGAGCCGGCAGCTTGGCGCTGGCGCTGGGTCCGCCACCAGCACCCGGAGCCGGCCAGCCCCAGCGCGCCTTTTGGTTCAACGTGAATGCCGAACTGGTGGTCTATGGGTCCACGGCCCCGGACGCCGTCGTCACCATCGCGGGACGGCCGATCCGGCTCCGGCCCGACGGCAGCTTCAGCCTGCGCTTCGCCTTCCCCGAGGGCGAGCACCCGCTCGAGGCGAAAGCGGTGTCAGCCGACGACACCGACGGACGCTGGGTCGGCTTCCAATTCGTGCGCCGCACCGACTTCTTGGGTAACGTCGGCGTGCATCCGTCCGACCCGCAACTGAAACCTCCCGCCGCCGGTGCCGAAGGTCTGGCGCCCTAGGTCCGGCGCCGCCCCACCGGGCCCCGCTGCATGGTCGGTTGCCTCGCCCTCATCCTCCATGCCCATCTGCCGTTCGTGCGGCATCCGGAACACGCGCGATTCCTGGAAGAAAGCTGGCTCTTTGAGGCGATCACGGAAACGTATCTACCGCTGATCGAAGTCCTGGCGGGCTGGCAACGCGACGGGCTACCCGCCCGCCTCACCTTGGTGCTCTCGCCGACCCTGGGCGCGATGCTCGCCGACGCGTTGCTCCGGGAGCGGTACGAACGCCGCCTCGCGGGACTGATCGAGTTGGCCGAGCGGGAGACCTTCCGGCTGCACTGGGACCCGAAGTGCCGGCCGTTGGCCGAAATGTACCAACGCCGGTTCGTTGGGCTGCGGGCGGCGTGGGAAGGTTGTGGCCGCGACCTGCCCGCGGCGTTCCGCCAGTTCCAGCATCAAGGGCTCCTGGAAGTCATCCCCTGCGCGGCCACCCACGCGGTCCTTCCCCTCCTGGCGGATCATCCTCCCTCGCTGCGCGCGCAGGTGTTCGCCGCGCGCGACCAGCACCGCACGACGGTGGGCGGGCCGGTGGGTGGTTTCTGGTTGCCCGAGTGCGCCTATGTCCAGGCCGTCGAGCCCCTGCTCGTGCAGGCCGGCTTTCGCTGGTTCATCACCGAGACCCACGGTGTGCAGGCCGCCAGTCCCCGGCCGGCGGCCGGCGTCTATGCGCCCGTGCAAACCCCCGCCGGCCTGGCCGCCTTCGGGCGCGACCCCGAGTCGGCCCAACAGGTGTGGAGTCGGCAGCAGGGCTATCCCGGTGATCCGCGCTATCGCGACTTTTATCGGGACATCGGGTTCGACTTGGATTTGGACTACCTGGAGTCCTACCTGCCGTCGCCGGGCCGGCGCGGGTTCACGGGCCTCAAGTACCACCGCATCCAAGAGGGACCGGGGGGCAAGCAACTGTATGGGCGGGAGGCGGCCCTGGCGCAGGTTGAGGAACACGCCCGCCACTTTGTGGCCGCCCGCGAGGAGCAGTGCGCCCGCCTGGCCCGGGGCCTGTCCACGCCACCGTTAATCGTGGCGCCTTATGACGCCGAGCTCTTCGGCCACTGGTGGTATGAAGGGCCGGAGTTCCTGGACGCCGTGGTGCGGCGAGCCCTGGCGCGCCCCCAGGCCCTCCGCTTGGTAACGCCGTCCGATTACCTGGCACGCGGCGAGCAACTGCCACTCGCAAAACATTACATTTACATTTTTTTCGGACGTAGCGAAGAAATTGAAAATCTATACCAAATGGTTT
>JAJXTA010000171.1 GCA_021784265.1 bacterium
CGGCTACGTTGTGATCCTCGACCCCACCGCGACGAATAGTCCGCGCCAGTTTTACCGCGCCTTCTGGCCGTAAGCCGCCTATCGTCCCCCGCCGGCGTTCGACCGCCCTTCTGCCCGTGCGCGGAGCAACCGGTCGTTAATGCGTTTTTTATGAGGAGGACCGCAGCTTTGATTATCCGCCGCTCTCGGACTGGGGGAGGCTGGGGGGGTGAACGCGAGTGAACCCGGCCCGTTGAAGCAGGTCGGCAGTTGCTGCAACGTGGCGGAACACCATGACCCGGTGGCGCCCACGTGCGCCCCGGAGTTGCGTCCGGGCCTGGTGTTGGACGGACGGTTTGTCATCGGCGAACCCATCAGCCGCAGCGGGATGGCCACCATCTACAAGGCGCACGACCTTCACGACCGGGAGACCGTGGCCGTCAAGGTGCCCCATCTCCGGTGCGAGGCCGATCCGGCCTTCTTCGCCCGGTTCCAACGGGAGGAGGAAATCGGGCGGTGCCTCAACCATCGCTTCCTCCTCCGTTTCGTCCCGGTGGACGGAGCCAAGAGCCGTCCTTACCTCGTGACGGAGTATCTGCGAGGTTGCACACTGGCCCATCTGCTGGAGTCGCGGCGGCCGTTGCCGGAAGCCGACGCCCTCAGGATCGCCAGCCTCCTCTGCGAGGCCTTGAGCTATCTCCACCGTCAAGGCGTGGTCCACCGCGACCTCAAACCCCCGAATATCATGGTTTGCTGCGATGGCAGCCTCCGGTTGCTGGATTTCGGCATCGCCTCGGCGGTCGCCGCTCGGCGCATCACCCTGACCCGGTTCGCCTCCACCATCGGCACGCCGGACTATATGGCGCCCGAGCAAGTCCGCCGCCAGCGGACCGATGAGCGGACCGACCTCTACGCCCTGGGGACGGTGTTGTATGAGATGCTCACGGGCTCCGTGCCGTTCCAAAACGAGAATCCGTGGGTGGCGCTGAACGACCGGGTGACGGGTGATCCGCCGGCCCCGCGGCAGTTAAACCCAATCCTGACGCCGCAGGCCGAGGAGATCGTCTTGCATGCGCTCCAGCGCGAGCCGGCCGCCCGGTATCCCAGCGCCGCCGCGATGCAACGCGACCTGGACGCGCCCGAACGCGTGGTCGTCAGCGGCTACCGGGATCGCCTCCAAGCGCCCCGGCGGCGGATCGGCCTCCACGAAACGCCGTTCCTCGCCGGAACCCTCATGGGGGTGGGCTTTCTCTGCCTGCAGGTGGTGTTGTTCCTCGTGCTCCGCCACCATCTGGCCACCAAGTAGCCGCACCGCTCACGGCTTCAGGTGCCAGCGGAGACTGTAGCTCCAGTTGTCCTCGGGTTTGTAGGCCTGAGAACCCAGGTCGCTGATGGTGAACTCGCCGCTGCTGCGGTTGTCCACCTCCTCCGTGCAGACATCGGCGTCGGTATCATCCAGTTGCAGGGTGAAGGCGCATTTCTGCCCCGCCCGCACTCCCGGCAGTTCGAGGGCCAGGGGGATGGTCACCTGGTTGGTTTCGTAGGCCTGGTTATCCAGGTGATATCGGTGGCTGACGCCGTTGACCTTGGCATCCAAACAGAGATACCACGCCCCGCCCTGGGGCGTGTTGCGCATCTCGAGCGCGTCCAGCACCAGCGTCCGCCCTGCCGGGGCTTTGACGCGGTGGTAAACGTCCAGAGTCGGCGCCTGATCCCGCACCTTGTCGAAGTTCACCGCCATCGTCCAGGTGTCTTCGTTCAGCGTGTAGATCGAGAGGTACTCGTCGTCCACGGCCTCGAGGTTGTCGGCGGCGGCCCCGCCCCGAATATGCCAGAAGCGGGCGGTGGAGAAGGGCCCGAGCGTCTCGAGCTTGAGCTCGCCCTCGGCGTAGAGCACGGTGGCGCCCTGAGCGCCGAGAATCTGGAAGACGAAGCGCCCCGGCTTGATCTCGAGGGTTTGGGTGTACTGCTGGCCTTCGGGGTTGACTTTGTTCACGGACCATTTGCCCGCCAGCAGGCTGGCGTCATCGGCGGTGGCCGCCAGGGCCCACCCGCTCAGGCTCAGGGCGGCGACCAAAAAGTGTCGTTTCATGGGAGTGTCGAGGAGTTGGTTCGGCGCAGGATGCCCCGCGGGTGGGCCAGCGGCAAGGCAAAACCGGTCCGGCTGAATCCTTTTGACGCCCTGGGGCGCTTCCCGTAGGCTGGATTAACTGACGGATTTACATGTTTGGCTTTATTATCAAGAAAGTCCTGGGTTCAAAGAACGACCGGGAAATCAAGCGTCTTCGCCCGCTCGTCGCCAAGATCAACGAGCTGGAGGCCGGCTACCAGGCGCGTACGGACGAGGACCTGCGCCGTCAGACCGCCGAGTGGAAAACCCGGCTGACGGCCATCACCGATCCCGCCGCGTTGGCCCAGGCGGTTGATGCCCTCCTGCCCGAGGCCTTTGCCACCGTCAAGAACGCCTGCCGGCGGCTCGTCGGGCAGGAAATCACCGTCCGCGGTCACCCGCTGAGATGGGACATGATCCCGTTCGACGTGCAGTTGATCGGCGGGTGGGCGCTGCACAAGGGGCGGATCGCCGAGATGGCCACCGGCGAGGGCAAGACCTTGGTGGCGACGATGCCGGTCTATTTGAACGCCCTCACCGGCCGCGGGGTCCACGTGGTGACGGTGAACGATTACCTGGCCGCGCGCGATAGCGAGTGGATGGGGGCGGTGTATCGTTTCCTCGGCCTGACCGTTGGCTGCATCTTGCATGATCAATCGCCGGCCACCCGGCGCGAGCAGTACCACTGCGACATCACCTACGGCACCAACGCCGAGTTCGGCTTCGACTACCTGCGCGACAACGGGATGGCCACCAGCAAGGACGAACAGGTCCAGCGGGGGCACTATTTCGCCATCGTGGACGAGGTGGACTCGATCCTGATCGACGAAGCCCGCACGCCGCTGATCATCAGCGGGCCGGCGGTGATCAATGCCGGCAACGAGCTCTACACCCAATTCAAACCCCAGGTCGAGGGCTTGGTGCACGCCCAGGAGCGCCTGAGCGAGCGGTTTCTCAACGAGGCGGAGGACCTGCTCAAGAAGCTCCACCCCGAGGACGGCTCCAATCCGGTGGGCCCGGAAGACCTCCGGCACCAGGTCGGTCTCCTCCTCTACCGGGTCAAGATGGGCAACCCCAAGTCGCCTCACCTGTTGAAGCTGTTGGAATTGCCGGACCAGCAGCAGATGATGAACAGCGCCGAGCTGGAGCTGCACGCCGACCAGTCCAAGAAGCTCCTCTACGACGAGAAAGAGCAGCTTTTGTTCGCCATCGACGAGAAGGGGCACGAGGCGGATTTGACCGAGAAAGGGCGGACCTACTTGAGCCCCAAGGACCCGGACGCCTTCATGCTGCCGGACTTGATCACCGCCTTTCACGAGGTGGACTCGGGCCCGGAGCCGGACGTGCGCAAGCGGCTGGAGCTCAAGACGCGCATCCAGACCGAGTTCGAGGCCAAGGCGCAACGGATCCACTCCATCTCCCAGCTTCTCAAGGCCTATTGCCTTTACCAGAAGGACGTCCAGTACGTCATCCAGGAGAACAAAGTCATCATCGTGGACGAAAACACCGGGCGGTTGATGACCGGGCGCCGGTGGAGCGACGGCCTGCACCAAGCCGTCGAGGCCAAAGAGGGAGTCGAGATCGAGCGCGAGACCCAGACGTTGGCCACCATCACCATTCAGAACTACTTCCGGCTTTACCGGAAGCTGTCCGGCATGACCGGCACGGCGGAGACCGAGGCGCAGGAGTTCCTGGACATCTATAATTTGGGCGTGCTGGTGATTCCCACCAACCGGCCTGTCCAGCGCAAGGACGCCCACGACACCGTTTATAAGACTAAACGGGAGAAGTATAACGCGGCCCTCGCGGAGATTCAGAACGTGCACGGCGCCGGGCGCCCGATCCTGGTTGGGACGATCTCCGTCGAGGTCAGTGAGCTGCTCTCCCGGATGCTCAAAAAAGCCGGCATCATCCATTCCGTCCTCAACGCCAAATACCACCAGCAAGAGGCCGAGATCGTCGCCCGCGCCGGCCAGCGCGGTTCGGTCACCATTGCCACCAATATGGCCGGGCGCGGCACGGACATCAAGCTGGGGAGTGGTGTGCCCGATGCGGGCGGGCTCCACGTGATGGGCACCGAGCGGCACGAGGCCCGGCGGATCGACCGCCAGTTGCGCGGGCGTTGCGCCCGACAGGGCGACCCGGGCTCCTCCCACTTCTTCATCTCGCTCGAGGACGACCTGATGCGCCTGTTCGGGTCGGATCGCATCGTCAAAGTGATGGAACGGGTGGGCTTGGAGGAAGGGCAGGAGCTGGAACATCCGTTCCTGAACCGCTCGATCGAGCAGGCCCAGAAGCGGGTCGAGCAGCACAACTTCCAAATCCGCAAGCGCACCCTGGAGTACGACGACGTGATGAACAAGCAGCGCGAAATCGTGTACGGTTTCCGCAACGAGGTCATCCACGGCGACGATGTCCGCGACCGCCTCATGGACATCATGGAAGAGGTCGTGGTCCAGAAGGTGCAGCAATTCTCCCGTGCCGACGCGGACCCCCGCGAGTGGAATCGCCGCGGGCTGGCGGATTGGGTGAACCTCAACTTCCCCTTGGGCATGCCCGAGGAGGAGATCACCAAGGTGGCCGAGGGCGGGCAGGAGGCGCCGGTCCCCGGCTCCCTCTTCGATGGCCTGAGCCCCGCCCAGTTCGCCGTGGCGCAGTTCATCGCCAAGAGCATTCGCGATGCCTACGAACTCAAGGTGAGCTTCGAGCAGCCGGAGGCGCTCAAGACCGTCGAGCGCTACACGATCCTCAGCGCCATCGACCGGCTCTGGCAGGAGCACCTCTACAACATGGACAGCCTGCGCAACAGCATTGGGTTGCGCTCCTACGGCCAGCGGGACCCGCTGATCGAGTACAAGGTCGAGGCCTTCAAGGTCTTTGATGAACTGATGGTCAACATCAAGACCGAGATCTGCCACAATATCTTCCGCAGTGCCTCGAGCCTCATGGCGTTCGAGAACTTCCTGCGCAACCTCCCCCAGCATACCGTCCACCAAGCCCCGCCAGGCATGGCGGCCGCGCCGCCTCCGGGCAAGGACGGCAAGCGCGCCAGCGATATGGTCGATGAGGCCACCGAGGCCCTCGCCAAGGCGAAGCCCGTCCGCGCGGGACCCAAAGTGGGGCGCAACGATCCCTGCCCCTGCGGCAGCGGCAAGAAGTACAAGCAGTGCTGCGGGCGGTGATCGGGGGTGCCCGCCGCCGTGAAGGCAAGGGAGTCGAGAGAGCTAACCCGGGCGCGCGCCTGCGGCACGCATGACGGCCTTGGCGCGGGCGACGAGCTGATCCGCAAGGCGGGTGGGCTCGGGCAGGCGGTAGCGGCGGGCGCTCGCCAGCACTAAATCTGTCGCGGTGCCCAGGTCCATCAGGTGTCCCACGCTGACGAACACCGGGCGGATGCCCCTCTGGGTGCGCAGCACCGTCCCCACCACTTCGTCCCGGTCCACCAAAGGCGCCTGCCCGCCCCGCCGCCTCGGCGGGTCTTCATGCTCACCCACGAGCCGGCTCTTGGCGCACCCCAGCGACGGCAACCCGCAGATCACCCCCAAATGACAGGCGATTCCGAGGCGCCGCGGATGGGCCATACCTTGCCCGTCGCACATCAGGGCGTCCGGCGCCTGCTGTAGCCGGCGGAGGACCCGCATCAGCGTGGGCGCCTCCCGGAAGGACAACAGTCCCGGGATGTACGGAAAGAGCAAGGGGCCCTGGGCGGTGTGTTCTTCGACGACGGTTTGGGTCTTGGCGTCCCAGAGCACCACCCCGGCGATACACCCCTTGCCGTCCGGACTGAACGCGGCGTCGAGCCCGGCCAAGTAGCGGAGGGGGGCCCTAGGCGGCTCGAGGCGGACCCTGGCGGCCAGCGCGCGTTGCAGCGCGATGGCCCGCTTCGGAGTCACCCGCCAGGAATGCGGCACACGCGGAAACTTCACCCGGGGAGTTTCAGCGAAGGGGGCGCGTTTTTCCAGCGCCCCGTGGTGCACAGGGACCCGCTGACCGCGCTCATTCGTGCGGTACGGGTTCCCTCGAGGCAGGTTGGAATTGCGTGGCGTGAGCCGGGGACCCGCCCCCCGGTTGTCCGCCAACCTGCGCTTCCGCTCGCGAGCGCTCCTCGAGGTCAACGCGCGGGCCGCGATGAGGTGGCTAGGGGCGCTTACGCCCGCGCGGCGGCGCGCACCCGCGCCGCTCTTGCGGCGGTTGGGCCTGCGGGCGGGCACAGGCAAGGGCCGCCCATACTTTGAATTCGGCCTCCGCATGAAGCGTCTGGATGAGGATTATGGCACCATCGGTTCTTGCGCTGCGGCGCCTTGCTCTCTTCTTGTTCTCCGCCCTTGTGGGCGGCTTGGCCCTTCGCGCCCAGACCCCAGAGTGGATCTGGCACCCCGACAACGGCGCGGCGCCGGAGGCGGAAGAGGTCCGCTTTTTCCGCAAGGTG
>JAJXTA010000172.1 GCA_021784265.1 bacterium
CCCGGGCGCGAGAGCGGTCTGGGGCGGCGGCGCGGTTTATGAGTGGGTTGCTCGCTTCTCCAGCCAGCCCCGGCGGGCCGGCCGGCGGCCGCGCGGGGTGTGCGGCGTGGTCTGGGCCGCGGCGGGGTTGGGGCCGGCTCCTCGGGGGGCTGGCGGCGTGAGTGGCGCAACTCAGCTCCGACCTCCTCGCGGCGGCCACGTATGACGTCTATGAGCTCGGGCCGGATTCCCAGCCGCATCCGGGCGTGCCGCGGGGACAGGTCCTTGGGCCGGAAACCTTATCGAGCCAAGTCTTCCCCCATACGACCCGCCATTACTGGGTCTATGTGCCGGCGCAATACGACCCGAGCCGCCCGACCTGTCTGATGGTGTTTCAGGACGGCCACGCCTTCGTCGGCCTGACCGGGCCGTATCGGATTCCCTTCGTCTTCGACAATTTGATCTACCGGCGGGAGATGCCGGTCACCATCGGGGTCTTCATCAACCCCGGGCACACCGCCGCGCAGCCGGAGTCCAGCGACCAGGAGTGGGGCGACCGGGTAAACAATCGACCCACGGAATACAACGAACTCGACGACCGGTACACCCGGATGATCGTCCAGGAGCTGCTGCCGGTATTGCAGCAGCGCTACAACCTCTCGCCACGGGCGGAGGACCGGGCCATCGCCGGAGCCAGTTCCGGGGCCATCTGCGCGTTCACCGTTGCCTGGCACCGCCCGGACCAATTTGGCAAGGTCATCAGCACCATCGGCAGCTTCACCAATATCCGTGGCGGCCATGTCTATCCCGACCTGATCGGCGCCAGCCCGCGCAAACCGATCCGCATTTTCCTTCAGGACGGGGTTAACGACAATCGTGGGCGGCGGCGGGACGGCAGTTACGACCCCAAGTGGGATTGGCACGCGCAGAACCTTAAGATGGTCCAGGCGCTGACCGCCAAGGGGTACGATGTCAACTACTGCTGGGGCATCGGCACCCACTCCAACCAGCAAGGCGGGGCGATCATGCCTGAGATGTTGCGGTGGCTGTGGCGGGATTACCCGCGGCCCGACGACCCCTTCGACCCGGCCGATCGGACCCTGTTCGTGCCCCACGGGACGCCCTGACAACGGCCGAGCGCCCGCCTCGGGCCTCCGGTGACCCCTCTGGAACACCCTCCAGGCGGCCAGTAATCAGCACCTAGGTTCCAACCCCATGCTACCGCGGTTCTGGGGCTTCCGCCGCGCCGGGCGAAGGAGCGCGGATTTGAGCGGAAGATCCATCGCCGACGGTCAACCGAGGCGGGGCTCGTAGCCAAGGCGGGCGCGCCTCTCCGACTCCTCGCCGAGGCACGTTAGCGCGGTTGAGTCTTCGGCCCACACCAAGCGCTTGAGTGCGGAGACGGATGTGGCCAGGTAGGGAAATCGGCGGTCGTAAGTTCGATAGATCGCGTCAAAAAAGCCATTCCAGTTCAAGGGGCTTTCCGGTGGGGGAAAAGCTTCAAAGCGAGGTGCTGGTGGAGTGGTTTGTTGTGCTGTTGGCTTCGGGTCTCCAGGACGGCGATGAACTGAGCGAGGGCCGCATCCAGATGGAGGTAGGGCGGACGCCACGAGTCAGGCATAGTGCCTCCATCGCCGCGCTTCGCTGATCGTGCTTTCGAGTAGTGCCTGGTCCGCGTGGCTCAGGGGCGCCGGCGGGAGGGGAAGGCGAACCTCAGCCGCCTCGCCCGGCTCGAGCTTCAGCATGCCGCCCCCGAGGGGGTGGCCTTCGATCTCACAGCTCAACTGGCAGAGCGGGCTTTGCCAAGCGCGCTGAATCTCCACGATGTCGAAGTCGGGTGCCAATTGCACGGCGTGGACTGCATTAGTGCACACGCAGCGGGCGTCGTTGGCGACAAGCGAGGGCGCACGGCCGCTCATGTAGGAAAGGAACGCGTCCGGGGTCTTAACATCCGGCACCACATACCAGGGGCGCCTGCGCCGGCACTTATCGGCCTGCCGGGCCCGTTGACCGGCGTCGGTATCCAGGTATTCGCGCACGCGTTGAGGGAGGGGCTCGACCCCGCGGAGGTTGAGCAAAAGGACCGGTTCATCGTTGGCCATCCAGCCGCGCACGGTCTGCTGGTCCACGCGCCCCGCCCCAAGTTGTTCGCCTTTGCGCACCGTGACGCGAAGGACGTTCTCCGGCAGACGCCAGTGTTGGGCTTCGGTGGGGCGCAGGTGAAAGAAATCATTGGCGCCGGTGACGTACCCGATGCCGGCGTGGCCGATGTCGGAGAACTTGCGGACGCCGGGCGCTTGCGCCAGCGCGTGATAGAGCGCCACACCCTGTTCCGGGAGGAGGAAGCGGCGCAGGCGGTGCCCCGCGCTTTGCCAGGAGCGCAGGCTGATGGACTTCACGTTTTGGGGCGGCGCTTCCATCGGCTGGAACGTATCGAGCGTCGCGAGGAGGATTTGTTGGGTGCTGCCGCCGAAGTCCGCGCAATGCAGGAGCCAACAATCCTCCGACAGGTCCGGAAAGAGCTTCTCTCGAAAGGCGGTGAGGTGGACCCGGCTGAAATGGCGGCAGAGTGCTTTGATGAGGGGCTCGGCGTAGGCCGCGTGCCCAATCTCGGCCGGCACTACGAAGGCCATGCTGGCCCCAGACCGTAGCAGGCTGGCGGTGGCGACCAAGAAGCGCGCCCATGAGGAGGCGAGGCCGTTGAAGCGGGCTCCCAGTTTGGCCGCCTCAGCAAGCGCGCGCTCCCTGGTCTCGCCCGAAAAGGACTGGTACCGGATGAACGGGGGGTTTCCGGCGGCAGCATCGAAACGCTCGTTCAGCTCGCGGGCCCAGAGGAAGAAGTCTCCTTCGTGGACAAGGGCCCACGGGGCCCGCTGGCGGGCCGTTCGCGCGCGATCGCCATCCACGTCGATGCCGACGGCCCGTCGGTGGCACACCAAAAACTCACCGTCGCCGCAGGAAGGATCCAGAAGCCGTTGCTTTGGGTTCGTGACGACCCACCGCACCAGTGTCCGGGCAACTTCGGGCGGGGTGAAGAACTGCCCCAGGCGCTTTTGCGGACCAACCACGGGTCCTTTTCTGCCCTGAAGTTCCACAGCCGTCGAGGCCTATTGTCCGGGCGTTGCGGGCGCGAACCAGGACCGCCGGGTCTGGGACCCTCGGCCGTGGGCCACCGCCGGTTCGCGCCCTGTAACGATCCGTTGCTCTTCGGCTGGCGGCTGAAGCAGCCCGGAGGAATCCCCGGGGGGGCGTCCGCGTTTCGGGCGGAGCTTTCAATGGTTCCGTTGAGGTGAAGGGCCATCCAAAGTTGGCGCGGTTCGCGCTCAGGGAGCCGCCACCTGCCGCGTTCGGGCGACTGCCGCCCGATGACGCCGGTCGGCCCGTTGCCGCTGATTGCCACGTCAACCTGCTGCGCCAGCGTAGCCGGCATAGCCCTCGTGCGGGTCCCGAGTAAGGTGGAGTGATTCGCCGCGGTGCGCCGGGGTTGAAACTATTTGACACCGGCGGGTACGGACTCTACGTTGACCGGAGATTACATTTTATGGCCGAGAATTTGCCCAGCCCACCTTCGGGTGCCGTGCCGCCCAAACCAGCGGAAGCCGCCAAGATCCAGCCGAAAAAGGAAACGGTCCGGATCAATCTGCCCCCTAAGCCGACGGCGGCGCCGACGATCAAGATTCCCGCTCCAGCCGCTTCGGTCTCGGTGGCGGCAGCGGCGCCGGTGGCCCCGAACGCGGGCACCCATGCACCAGCGAGCGTCTCCGCCCCGCCAGCCACCCCAAGCACCCCGCCGCCACCACCGGCGGCAACGGCCCGGCCTGTGGCCGCGGCCCCCGCCATGAGCGCCGCCCCACGCCCGATCATGGCCGCCCGTCAGGCGGCTCCGGCGGTGAGCGGTTTGGACAAAGGGCTGGCGATCGCCGCCGCCGTCATCTCGGTGGCCGCGCTGGTGCGGGTGGTGATGCTGACGAGCTAGCTCACCCCCCTCCGTTTCGACGTTGTTTTATCCCCCGGGGACCGCGGGGTACTTTGCGTTCTTGCTATGGCAGCTTCAGGCATTATCACTCTCACGGAAGCCAACTTCAAACAGGAGGTGCTGGAGGCCACGGTGCCGGTCCTGGTCGATTTCTGGGCCGAGTGGTGCGGTCCCTGCCGGATGATCGCGCCGCTGCTGGACGAGCTGGCCAGTGAGTACGATCGCCAGGTCAAGATTGGCAAGGTGAACGTGGATGAGAACCAGGGGTTGGCGGGGGAGTACCGCGTGAGCGCGATCCCAACGCTGTTGCTCTTCCAGCACGGGGAAGTGCAGGATGTGATCGTGGGCCTGAAGAGCAAGCGCGACCTTAAGGCCAGCTTGGAGAAGGTCGTGGTTGGCTGAGGCGGCGTCCCGGGCGGGCCCTCCCCCATGCCGCTGGTCGTCACCCCCGGGCACCTGAGTCGCCAAGCGGAGTTCTACCACCAACTGGGCTCGCTGCTGAGCGCGGGGGTCGGGGTGATTCAGGCCCTCGAGCAGCTCCAGCGCGCACCGCCCGCCCGGTGGTTCCGGCGCCCCTTAGCCGACACCCTGGGGTTGTTACGCGAGGGGACCACGTTCACGGAGGCCCTGGGCCGGAGTGGCACGTGGTTGCCGTCGTTCGATCTGGCCTTGCTCCAGGCGGGCGAGCAGAGCGGGCGGCTGGATGCCTGCTGCCGCCTCCTGGCCGGTTATTACGAGAGCCGTGCCCAAATGGCCCGCAGCCTGATGGCGGACTTGGCTTATCCGGTTTTCTTGTTGCACGCGGGGGTTTTTCTGTTTCCGTTCCCGCAACTCTTTCTTACCGGCAACGTGGCGGTGTATCTCGGGAAGACCGTCGGGGCGCTGGCGCCACTCTACGGTTTGGTGCTGGTGGTGCTCCTGGCCTGTCAGGGGCGGCGGGGAGAACGCTGGCGTTCGGTCATCGAGCGGGCGCTGCGCCCGCTTCCGTTGCTGGGTACCGCCCGCCGGAGTCTGGCGCTCGCGCGCTTAGCCGCAGCCTTGGAGGCGCTTCTCAACGCGGGGGTGGGGATGCTCCAGGCGTGGCCGCTGGCCGCCGCCGCGAGTGGGTCACCCGCCCTGCGTCGGGTCGTGGCGAGCTGGGCCGAGCCGCTCCAGGCCGGCTCAACGCCGGCGGAGCTGCTGCGCGCCAGCCCCGAGTTTCCCGAGGTCTTTGCCAACCTCTATCACACCGGCGAGATCAGCGGCGGTTTGGACGAGACGCTCAAGCGCTTATACGCCTACTATCAGGAGGAGGCGTCGCGCAAATTCAAGCTCGTGGTGCAGTGGGGACCGCGCTTGGTGTATCTCGGCATCATGCTGCTGATCGCCTGGCGGGTGGTGTCGTTCTACCTCGGTTACTTCGCCGAGATCAACAAAGCCATCGGACCTTAGCCGTGGCGCGGAGTTCGGCGGCGCGGCTTACTCGACCTCCAGTGCCCGCTCCAGCAACTGGGGCAGTTGCGCGACGCTGCCCGCCTCGCTTGTGACCAGCGTGGCGCCGGCCGCGCGCGCCAAGTGGGGGAGCTGCTTTTCACCCTCCTTGGTAAAGACCAGCACCGGGATATGGGCGGTGACGGTGTTAGCCCGCAGCACGCGGATGGCGTCGAGCACCGGCGAGGTCCGCGCGGTGAGGTTGGTGAGGAACACCATGGGTTTTACTTCTTGGGCTAGGCGGGCCAAGGTTTCGAGGTCGCTGACGAGTTGCACTCGGTAACCTAGGTCTTGCAACCGGTTTACTAACTGACTCCCAATCAACAGGTTATCGTAGAAGATGAGCGCCACCGGCATTGTCACGCCGCGGAGCTTGGAATAGCGTCAGGTGATTTGCAAAGAGTTTTGTGCCGGGCCACCGGGCGGGAAAAGTCCCGCGCCGGGACTGGCACCGACAGGATCGTGCGTGGTAGTGTCGCGCCACCGCCACCGCCGCGGATCGCCACTGCCGCGACGACAGCGCCGGGCCAGGGTGGCCACGGGCCGGGCCAGTGGCGGGCACGTTGGTAGCGGTGGCTCCAGCCGTGAACATAAACAGCAGCGAGGAAGGCAAGTTAATCGCCCGTTGCCGGCAGGGTGACAGCGGGGCGTGGGAGGCGCTCTTCGAGCGGCATTACGAGCCGGTCTGCCGGTTCGTCTTCCAGCTCGCCGCCGATTTCACACCCGAGGATGTTGAGGAAGTGTGCCAGGACACGTTCGTCGCCGCCGTGAAGCACTTGGCCGCGTTCCGTGGCCAGAGCCAATTGCAGACCTGGCTCTTCCGGATTGCCGCCAACAAGGCCCAGGATTTTCGTCAGCGGCGCACGGCGGCCAAGCGTGGCGGCGGAACGGTGATCGTTTCTCTGCAAGCGGAAGCGGGGGTGACCGCCAAGGTCCCCGACCCTCCTGACCCCGCTCCGTCGCCGGACACGTGTTTGATGAACGCCGAACGGATGGTGTTGATCCGGCGGGCGTTGGACGACCTCGGTGAGGCCTGTCGCGAGATTCTCGAGCTACGGTACTTTGGGGACCTC
>JAJXTA010000173.1 GCA_021784265.1 bacterium
GACACCTTGAATGCCAAGGCCGCCCTGTTCGCCCTCCAGGCCGAGTTCGCCGACAGCGGACGCGAAGTGCCGGTGATGGTCTCCTTCACCATTACTGACAAGAGCGGGCGGACGCTGTCCGGGCAGACGGTGGAGGCGTTTTGGAACTCGATTGCGCACGGCAAGTTGTTGAGCGTGGGCATCAACTGCGCCCTCGGGGCGAGGGAGATGCGGCCCTACCTGGAGGAGTTGTCAGGGCTGGCGCCGGTTTATGTGAGCTGTTACCCCAACGCGGGCCTGCCGAATGCCTTCGGCGAGTTCGACGCCACCCCGGCCAGCATGGCGGCCGAATTGCGGGAGTTTGCCGCCGCCGGGTGGCTCAATGTCGTGGGCGGATGCTGCGGCTCGACGCCGGACCATATCCGGGCCATCGCGGAAGCGGTGCGCGGGCTGCGCCCGCGGACACCCGCGCAACCTGAACCGTACCTGCGCCTGAGCGGGTTGGAGGCCGTGACCGTGCGGCCGGACAGCAATTTCGTTAACGTCGGTGAGCGGACCAACGTCACGGGTTCGCCCAAGTTCGCCAAGCTGATCCTCGCCGGCCAGTACGAGGAAGCGCTGGCGGTGGCGCGGCAGCAGGTCGCCAACGGCGCTCAACTGATCGACGTGAACATGGACGAGGGAATGCTCGATTCGGTGAAGGCGATGGAGCATTTCCTCCACCTGATCGGCTCCGAGCCGGAGATCGCCCGCGTGCCGGTGATGGTGGATTCCTCGAAGTGGTCCGTGCTCGAGGCGGGGCTGAAGTGCCTGCAGGGCAAGGGGGTGGTAAACTCGATCAGTTTGAAAGAGGGGGAGGCCAAGTTCCTCGAACAAGCGCGCCTGGTGCGGCGCTACGGGGCGGCGGTGGTGGTGATGGCGTTCGACGAGCGCGGCCAGGCCGACACCCTCGAACGCAAGATCGAGGTCTGCACCCGGTCGTATCGGCTGCTGACCGAACAGGCCGGGTTTCCGCCCCAGGACATCATTTTCGATCCCAACGTGCTCACCGTCGGCACCGGGATCGAGGAGCACAACAACTACGCCGTGGCCTTCATCGAAGCCACGCGCTGGATTAAGCGGAATCTCCCCGGGGCCAAAGTCAGCGGGGGGATCAGCAACATCTCCTTCAGTTTCCGCGGCAATCAGGTGGTGCGCGAGGCCATGCACAGCGCCTTTCTCTACCACGCCATCCGCGCGGGGCTGGACCTGGGGATCGTCAACCCGGGGATGTTGGCGGTCTATGAAGAGGTGGCGCCGGAGCTGCGCACGATGGTTGAGGACGTCCTGCTCAACCGCCGCCCGGATGCCACCGAACGGCTGGTGCGGTTTGCCGACTCGGTGAAACAGCGGGAAAAAGGGGCCGCCGTCCAGGACGAATGGCGCCGGGGCACCGTCGCCGAACGCCTCAGCCACGCCCTCGTCAAGGGGATTACCGATTACGTCGAAGCGGACACCGAAGAGGCGCGGCTCCAGTACGACAGCCCGCTGGCGGTGATTGAAGGCCCGCTCATGGCCGGCATGAACGTCGTGGGCGACCTGTTCGGTTCCGGCAAGATGTTCCTGCCCCAGGTCGTCAAGAGCGCGCGCGTCATGAAGAAGGCCGTCGCCCACCTCTTGCCCTTCATGGAGGCGGAGAAAGCCCGCACCGGCCAGCGCCGCGCCCAAGGCAAGGTCCTCCTGGCCACCGTCAAGGGCGACGTGCACGACATTGGCAAGAACATCGTCGGGGTCGTCTTGGGGTGCAACAACTACCAGGTGATCGACTTGGGAGTGATGACCCCATGCGAGAAGATCCTCCAGACGGCGCGGGCCGAGCAGGTCGATGCGATCGGGCTCAGCGGCCTCATCACCCCGTCCCTGGACGAGATGGTCCATGTCGCCAAGGAAATGGCGCGCGAGGGCTTCGAGGTCCCCCTGCTGATCGGCGGCGCGACCACCAGCAAGGCCCACACGGCGGTGAAGATCGCCCCCGGCTACCCCAACGCCGTCGTCCACGTCCTGGACGCCAGCCGGGCGGTGCCGGTGGTGGGCGACTTGCTGAGCCCGGAACGCAAGACAGGCTTCATCGAGCGCAACCGGAGCGACCAGGAGCGCCTGCGGGCACAGCACGCCGGTCCCCGGGTGCAGCTCTTGCCGCTGGCGGAGGCCCGGCAGCGCCGCCCGGTGTTCACCTGGCCGGCCGCGGACCTCCCCAGGCCCAGCTTCACCGGCCGGCGCCTGGTGGCGACCGACGTGGCGCCGGGGACGCACGGCGTGGGAACCTGCGGTTGCGCCGGACCCACCGACACCCCGACGCCAACCGCGATCACCCTGGCCGACCTGGTCCCCTTCATCGATTGGTCCCCGTTCTTCCACACCTGGGAGCTGCGCGGACGTTACCCCGCCATCCTCCAGCACGAAAAATACGGCGAGCAGGCCCGGCAGCTCTTTGCCGACGCCCAGCAGTTGCTCGAGCGCATCATCACCCGGCGCTGGCTGGTGGCCCGCGGCGTGTATGGCTTCTTCCCCGCCAACGCCGTCGGCGACGACATCGAGGTGTATGCCGACCCCGACCGGACGCGGGTCCTGGCGACGTTCCGGTTCCTCCGGCAGCAGATCACCAAGCCGGACGGCCAGCCCAACTATTGTCTGGCGGACTTTGTGGCGCCCCGCGACCCGCCCACCCCGGGCGCCCCGCCGCCGCCGGACCATCTCGGCGCGTTCGCCGTCACCAGTGGGCTGGGGTTGGCCGAACTATGCGAAAAGTTCCGCGCTGACCACGACGATTACCAAGCGATCCTGGCGGAAGCCCTGGCCGACCGCCTGGCCGAGGCCTTCGCCGAGTTCCTGCACCAGCGCGCCCGGCGCGATTGGGGTTACGGCCAAGAGGAGCGGCTCTCTCACGAGGAGCTGATCGCGGAGGCCTACCGCGGCATCCGGCCCGCCGCCGGTTACCCAGCCTGCCCGGACCACACCGAGAAGCGGGCGCTGTGGGAGCTGCTCGACGCCGAGCCTCTGACCGGCATCCGGCTGACCGAGAGCTACGCCATGTGGCCGGGCAGCAGTGTGAGCGGCCTCTACTTCGCCCATCCCCAGTCCAAATACTTCGCGGTGGGCAAACTGGGGCTGGACCAAGTGCGGGATTACCAGCGGCGCAAAGGCCTGGACTTGGCCAGCGTCGAGAAGTGGCTCGGGCCCTACCTCGGCTACTGAACCGGGTGGCGCGGCGCGCGTGGCGGGGGCGGGTGGGGTTTAGGCTCGCCAAGACCGGCGCGCGACGACACGCTGCCACCGCCCGTGCATCCAGACCACGTCCACACTGCTTATGGCCTTTGGTGACCTCCGCGCCCACCCGCTCAGCGTGAGCCTCCTCCAGCGCAGCCTGGAGCGGGGTCGCCTGGGGCACGCCTACCTCTTTGTGGGCGGGCAATTGAGCGAGTTGGAACCGGTGGCCCGGACCCTGGCCAAGACCCTGAACTGCCAGGAGCCCCCCCAGCGGGCGGCGTCGGGGGTGGCGGTGGACTGCTGCGACCGCTGTCGAGCCTGTCGCAAGATCGAAACGGAGATCCACGAGGACGTTCAATGGGTGCGGCCAGAATCCAAGCTGCGGGTGGTGACGATCCAACAGATGCGCGAGCTGATGCAGACGGTGCATCTCAAGCCGACGGAAGCCGCGTACAAGGTGGCCGTGATCGTGGCCGCCGACCGGCTCAACGAAGCCGCGGCCAACGCCTTTCTCAAGACCCTGGAAGAGCCGCCCCCGCGCTCGGTCCTCATCCTGCTCACGACCGAACCGCAACGGGTGCTGGAAACGGTGCGCTCACGCTGCCTGCGCCTGAACCTGGGAGAAGGCGCCGGCGCGCCGCCCGCGGCGGCCCAGGCGGGCTGGCTGGCCGCGTTCGCCCACCAGACCGCGCAGGCCCAAGAGGGCCTGCTGGGGCGCTACCGGCTCCTGGGCGTGCTCCTCGCCGAGCTGGCCCGCCGCAAGGCGCAGATCGAAACCGACATCACCGCCCGCTCGCCGCTGGAGGTGTACGAGGACGCCGACCCCAAACTGCGCGAGAAATGGGAGGCGGAGCTGGCGGCGGCCATCGAGGCCGAATACCGCCGGCAACGCGCCGAGGTGTTGGGCGCCCTGCAATGGTGGCTGCGCGACCTCTGGCTGGCGGCCCAACGGCTGGGGCGCGAGCATTTCAGCTTCGCGGACCTCGCCGAGGCCACCGAGGCGGTGGCCCGCCGCACCGGCCCGTCCCAAGCCCTCGGGAACCTGGAGGCCCTCGAACGCACCCAGCGCGTCCTCTACTCCAACGTGCAGGAGGCCCTGGCCCTGGAGGTGGGCCTGCTCAAGCTCAGCCTGTAAGGCGGGCGCCCGCCGGGCGGGGCTGGGCCGCGCGGTGACCCAGCCACCTTCCCAACCACGACCCCACCATCACCATCCCCGCCCACCTCAAACATTCCTTGACCCCGCGGACCGGATACGTCAGGTTGTTCCGCTTGGCCCGGGCCGGATGGCCCAGCCGGGCCGCTGGCGCGGGCGCGATTCGGACCCTCCTGCCCGGGCGGCCGGACCAAATGATTTTCCAGTAGTCTGTATGGATCATATCAGAAACATTGCAATTATCGCTCACGTGGACCACGGCAAGACGACCTTGGTGGACTGCCTGCTGAAGCAATCGGGGACCTTTCGTGCCAACCAGGCCATCGCCGCCGAGCAACGCATCATGGACTCGATGGACCTGGAGCGGGAGAAGGGCATCACCATCAAGGCCAAGAATGCCGCCTTCAAGTACCACAATTACCACATCAACATCGTGGACACCCCCGGCCACGCGGATTTCGGGGGTGAGGTCGAGCGGATCATGAACATGATCGACGGGGTGTTGCTGGTGGTGGACGCGGCGGACGGGCCGCAGGCCCAAACCCGCTTTGTGCTGCGCAAGGCGTTGGAGGCGGGCGCCAAACCCGTCGTGGTGATCAATAAGATCGACCGCGAGAACGCCCAACCCCACAAGGTGCTCGACCAGGTGTTCGATCTCTTCGTGTCCCTGCATGCCACCGACGAGCAGCTCGATTTCCCCGTGGTTTATACGAGCGCCCGCGATGGTTACGCCAAAACGGACTTGGCTCAGCCCAATGGCGACATGGTGCCTTTGTTCGACCTCATCATCCGGCACATCCCTCCGCCCCGCGCCCATGCCGGCCTGGAGTTCATGATGCTGGTGGCCAACCTGGACTATTCGGACTACGTGGGCCGGATCGCCTTCGGGAAGATCTTCAGCGGCAAGGTCGAGGTGGGCGGCCCGATCGTCTGCATCCACGGGGACGGGCGCCGCACCCAGGGCAAGGCCACGGCCTTGTTCCATTTCGAGGGGCTCAAGCGCATCGAAATCCCGACCGCGCACGCCGGGGACGTCATTGGGATCGCGGGCCTGGAGGAGGTGTTCATTGGGGAAACGATCACCGACTCGACCGAACGCGCCCCGCTGCCCTTTGTGCCCATCGACCCGCCCACCATTCAGATGCAGTTCGCCGTCAACGACGGACCGCTGGCCGGGCAGGACGGCAAGCTCGTCACCGCCCGCCACATTCGGGAGCGCCTGATCAAGGAAACCCGCACCAACGTGGCCCTGCGCGTCGAGGACACCGACGCCCCGAACGTCTTCAATGTCAGCGGGCGGGGGGAGATGCAGATCGCCATCTTGGTCGAGCAGATGCGGCGGGAAGGCTATGAGGTGCTGGTCTCCCGGCCCGAGGTGATTTATCGCCAGGATGCCCAGGGCCAGGTCTTGGAGCCCATCGAGAAACTCTTCCTCGAAATCCCCAAGGACGCCATGGGGCCGGTGCTCGAGAACCTCTCGGGCCGCAAGGCGGAGATCGCCAACATGGATCATCACGGCGATCAGGTCAGCATCGAAGCCCTGATCCCCATGCGCGGGCTCATCGGCTTCGAGACCGACCTGGTCAACATGACCCGCGGCTTGGGCGTGATGAGCCATTTGTTCCACGAATACGGCCCGGATCGCGGCGAGATCCTCGCCCGCAAGAACGGCTCGCTGGTCAGCATCGAGGACGGCGTGACGACCGCGTACGCCCTGGACAACATCCAAGCCCGCGGACGATTGATGGTCGAGCCGGGCGACTTGGCCTATCGGGGGATGATCGTCGGGGAAAACGCGCGCGAGAACGATATCCCCGTCAATCCCTGCAAAATCAAGCACCTGACCAACATGCGCTCGCAGGGGGATGGCAAAGGCATCCAGTTGGAGCCGGCCCTGAAGCTCTCGTTGGAACGGGCGCTGGAATACATCGGACCCGACGAGTACGTCGAGGCCACACCGAAACACCTGCGCCTGCGCAAGCGCATTCTCGACGAGACCCAACGCAAGCGCGCCGCGCAGAGCCGGACACAAAAGGCGTTGGCGGCATAGGCGGCCGCCTTCGAGCGCCGGTTTCCCAACCGGCGGTACGGAGCCTCTGGCTCCGGCGCAGATTGAC